>NZ_LNII01000140.1:0-88057 GCF_001463365.1 Enterobacter sp. 50793107
TGGCAGGTTACAGGGCAGAAAGGCAGTGTTTACACTGGCACTATCAGGCAAGCAGTATCAGGCACAGACGGGTTCTGTCATACCTGAGTCTGGCAGAAGAAGTCATCCGGCATGAGCCCGGGAAAGTGAGACGCCTGAATATAGTTAACGAGATGAAAAAGCTGGGAAAAGAGTACAGTAATATGGTCATGGTGGCATGACCATATTACTGGGGATCCCTCAGCCCACCGGGAGAGGGTTAGGGTGAGGGAAACTAGCGCACGCGGATCCCTTCAATAATCATCCGCTGCACGTTTTCGAGAGTGCTCTGGAAAAACGCTTCGTCCTGCAGCGTCTTTCCGGTTACCGCTTCCACCTGGGCCGCAAAGTCTGCATAGTGCTGGGTGGCGGCCCAAATCATAAAGATCAGATGCTGCGGATCGACAGGTGCCAGTTTGCCGCTGGCGACCCACCCGGCGATGATCGCGGATTTATCGTCCACCAGCTGTTTTAAATCCCCCGTCAGCTCTGCCTTCAGCAGCGGCGCCCCCTGCAGCATCTCCAGACAGAACAGCCGGGATGCCTGCGGATAATCACGGGACACCTCCAGCTTCAGGCGAATGTACTCTTTGATCGCCACCAGCGGGGCGAACTCCTGACGAAAGGCCTTTAGCGGCGCCAGCCAGATATCCAGGATCTGCTGCATTACTGCCACATACAGCGCCTCTTTCGACGGGTAATAGTAGAGCAGATTGGTTTTGGACACCCCGGCCTGCTCCGCCACCTGTTCCAGGCGCGTGCCGTGAATGCCGAACTGTGAAAAGGTCTCCAGCGCCGCACTGAGGATGGCGTGCTTTTTGGCGCTCACCGCCTGCGAACGTTTACCTGCAGTTTTCACTGCGCCTTGTGTCATCCCGCTCTCCTTATTCTGCGTTGCCAACAGCATAGCAAAACCCCCGCCTCGCCACGACATTCTGCACTCCCATCGCGCATGAATGCCTGTTTTGTGTGCAATGTTTTTGACCAGTTAGTCCACTTTTGTCACGCTCAATTCACCAACCATTGATTAACACATTAATAACAAAGCCATTTTGAAAACTGGCACTCCCTTTGCAAAACCCTGTTCACCTGCAACGTAGTGAAGAGAGGTTCGTGATGAAAATTGGCGTATTTGTACCCATCGGCAACAACGGCTGGCTTATCTCGACCACTGCTCCGCAATACATGCCGACCTTTGAGCTGAACAAAGCCATCGTGCAAAAAGCGGAGCACTACCATTTCGACTTTGCACTTTCGATGATCAAGCTGCGCGGCTTTGGCGGTAAAACCGAATTCTGGGATCACAATCTGGAGTCCTTCACCCTGATGGCGGGCCTGGCGGCGGTGACGTCACGGATTCAGATCTACGCCACCGCCGCCACGCTCACCCTGCCGCCAGCCATTGTCGCGCGGATGGCCTCCACCATCGACTCCATCTCCGGGGGGCGTTTTGGCGTCAATCTGGTCACCGGCTGGCAAAAGCCGGAGTACGACCAGATGGGGCTCTGGCCGGGAGATGAGTACTTCTCGCGCCGCTATGAGTACCTTACCGAATACGTGCAGGTGCTGCGCGATCTGTGGGGTACCGGCAAGAGCGATTTCAAAGGTGACTACTTCACCATGAATGACTGTCGCGTCAGCCCGCAGCCTTCTGCACCAATGAAGGTGATCTGCGCCGGGCAGAGCGACGCGGGAATGGCGTTCTCGGCAAAATACGCCGACTTCAATTTCTGTTTCGGTAAAGGTGTCAACACCCCCGCCGCCTTCGCCCCAACCGCCGCACGCATGAAAGAGGCCGCCGACAAAACCGGCCGTGATGTGGGCTCTTACGTGCTGTTTATGGTCATTGCCGACGAAACCGATGAGGCCGCGCGCGCCAAATGGGAGCGTTATAAGGACGGGGCTGACGACGAGGCCCTGAGCTGGCTCACCGAACAGAGCCAGAAAGATACCCGTTCCGGCGCGGACACCAACGTGCGCCAGATGGCCGACCCGACCTCTGCTGTCAATATCAACATGGGCACGCTCGTCGGCTCGTATGCCAGCGTTGCCAGAATGCTCGACGAAGTGGCCGCCGTTCCCGGCGCGGAAGGCGTTCTGCTGACCTTCGACGATTTCCTCACCGGTGTGGAGACCTTCGGCGAGCGCATTCAGCCGCTGATGCAGTGCCGCGCCCACATTCCTGCCATCACCAAGGAGGTGGCGTAATGACAACCCTTAATGCCCGTCCGGAAGCCATCACCTTTTCTGCACCGCAGAGCGCGCTGATTGTGGTGGATATGCAAAACGCCTACGCCAGCCCCGGCGGTTATCTGGATCTGGCGGGGTTTGACGTCTCCGCTACCCGGCCGGTGATTGAGAACATCAAAACCGCCGTCGCCGCCGCACGCGCCGCCGGGATGCTCATCATCTGGTTTCAGAACGGCTGGGACGATCAATACGTGGAAGCCGGTGGCCCCGGCTCGCCCAATTTTCACAAATCGAACGCCCTGAAAACCATGCGCAAACGGCCCGAACTGCAGGGCAAGTTGCTGGCTAAAGGTGGCTGGGATTATCAGCTGGTGGATGAACTGGTGCCGGAGGCAGGCGATATCGTGCTGCCCAAACCGCGCTACAGCGGCTTTTTCAACACGCCGCTCGACAGCCTGCTGCGCAGCCGGGGCATTCGTCATCTGGTCTTTACCGGCATTGCCACCAATGTCTGCGTGGAGTCGACCCTGCGCGACGGCTTCTTCCTCGAGTATTTCGGCGTGGTACTGGAAGACGCCACTCATCAGGCGGGGCCGGAATTTGCCCAGAAAGCGGCGCTGTTCAATATCGAAACCTTTTTTGGCTGGGTCAGTAACGTCGCCGATTTTTGCGACGCCCTGAACCCGCCGCTCGCCCGTATCGCCTGAGGAGACATACGATGCCGAAATCCGTGATTATTCCACCGGGCACCAGCACGCCGATTGCGCCGTTTGTCCCCGGCACGCTCGCCGATGGCGTGGTGTACGTCTCTGGCACCCTGCCGTTTGATAAAGACAACAACGTGGTGTTTATCAACGACCCAAAGGCGCAAACGCGCCACGTGCTGGAGACGATCAAGACCGTGATCGAAACCGCAGGTGGCACGATGGAGGATGTGACGTTCAACAGCATCTTTATCACCGACTGGAAAAACTACGCCGCGATTAACGAGATCTACGCGGAGTTCTTCCCCGGCGATAAGCCGGCCCGCTTCTGCATTCAGTGCGGGCTGGTAAAGCCGGACGCGCTGGTTGAAATCGCCACCGTTGCGCACATTGGAAAGTGAGGCTGCCATGAAGCTCTCCGTCTCACCGCCCCCGTTTGACGGCGCGCCCGTCGTGGTGCTGATTGCCGGACTCGGCGGGGGCGGCAGCTACTGGTTACCCCAGTTAGCCGCGCTGGAACAGGAGTATCAGGTGGTCTGTTACGACCAGCGTGGCACCGGCAATAACCCTGACACCCTGCCGGAAGAGTACACCCTGGCGCAGATGGCCGGTGAGCTGGCACAGGCGCTGACCGCGGTCGGCATCACCCGCTACTGTGTGGTCGGCCATGCGCTGGGGGCGCTGATCGGCCTGCAACTGGCGCTCGACACCCCCGATGCGCTCAAAGCGCTGGTGTGCGTCAACGGCTGGCTGACGCTGAATGCCCATACCCGACGCTGCTTTCAGATCCGCGAACGGCTGCTGCATGCCGGTGGCGCGCAGGCGTGGGTAGAGGCGCAGCCGCTGTTTCTCTATCCGGCAGACTGGATGGCCGCCCGCGCACCGCGTCTGGAGGCTGAAGAGGCACTGGCGCTGGCGCACTTTCAGGGCAAAAACAATCTGCTGCGCAGGCTGAACGCGCTGAAAAAGGCCGATTTTAGTCGCCATGCCGCCCGCATCGCCTGCCCGGTACACCTTATCTGTTCCGCCGATGACCTGCTGGTGCCCTCTGTCTGCTCGTCTGAGCTGCAGGCGGCGCTCCCGCACAGCCACAGCGTGGTGATGCGCCAGGGCGGCCATGCCTGCAACGTCACCGAGCCAGAAACGTTTAATACCCTGCTGCTGAACGGGCTTGCCAGCCTGCTGCACAGCCATGAACCCGCTTTATAAGGAGTTTCGATGAGCGAAGCCATTACCTCTGCCGCGCTGGATTCACTGTTCACCGGCGCACGCACCCACAACGGCTGGCTGGACATACCGGTCAGCGACGAGACGCTGCGCGAGATCTACGACCTGATGAAATGGGGGCCTACCTCCGCTAACTGTTCCCCGGCCCGTATTGTGTTTGTGCGCAGCGCAGAGGGTAAAGAGAAGCTGCGCCCCGCACTCTCCAGCGGCAACCTGGAGAAAACCCTCACCGCACCGGTCACCGCGATTGTGGCGTGGGACACGGAATTCTATGAGCGTCTGCCTGAACTGTTCCCGCACGGGGATGCGAAGAGCTGGTTTACCACCAGCCCCGCGCACGCTGAAGAGACCGCCTTTCGCAACAGCTCCATGCAGGCCGCTTATCTCATCTTTGCCTGTCGCGCCCTGGGGCTGGACACCGGCCCGATGTCCGGCTTTGACCAGCAAAAAGTCGACGAGGCCTTTTTCACCGGCACGCTGCTGAAAAGCAATCTGCTGATCAATATCGGCTATGGCGATGTGGGCAAACTCTACGGCCGTCTGCCGCGCCTGGCCTTTGAAGACGCCTGCGGGCTGGCGTAAGGAGCCATCATGACGACACCCGATAAACAAACCTTTCGCGATGCCATGGCCTGTGTGGGCGCGGCGGTCAATATCATCACCACCGACGGCCCTGCTGGCAGAGCGGGCTTCACCGCCAGCGCCGTGTGCAGCGTCACCGACTCGCCCCCGACGTTATTGGTGTGTCTTAACCGCGGCGCGTCCGTCTGGCCGACGTTTAGCGAAAACCGCACCCTGTGCGTCAACACCCTGAGCGCCGGACAGGAGCCACTCTCCAACCTGTTTGGCGGCAAAACGCCGATGGAAGATCGCTTCGCCGCTGCCCGCTGGCAGACGGGTGAGACGGGCTGCCCGCGTCTGGAGGAGGCGCTGGCCTCGTTTGATTGCCGTATCAGCCAGGTGGTCAGCGTCGGCACCCACGACATTCTGTTTTGCGACATCCTGTCCATTATCCGCCACCCCGCCCCGCAGGGGCTGGTGTGGTTTGACCGCGGCTACCACGCGCTTATGCGACCCGCCTGTTAACCCTTCTTAAGGAAGCAGCTCATGGCAATGTTCGGATTTCCCCACTGGCAGTTGAAATCGACCTCTACAGAACCTGGCGTGGTCGCGCCGGATGAACGGCTCCCGCTCGGGCAAACCCTGGTGATGGGCGTCCAGCACGCGGTCGCCATGTTTGGCGCAACGGTGCTGATGCCGATGCTGATGGGCCTTGATCCCAATCTCTCCATTCTGATGTCGGGTATTGGCACCCTGCTGTTCTTTTTTGTCACCGGCGGGCGCGTACCCAGCTATCTGGGATCCAGCGCCGCCTTTGTCGGCGTGGTCATCGCCACCACCGGGTTTAACGGTCAGGGGATCAACCCCAACCTCAGCGTCGCCCTCGGCGGCATTATCGCCTGTGGTCTGGTCTATACCCTGATTGGCGTCGTGGTGATGAAGATCGGAACCCGGTGGATCGAGCGAATGATGCCGCCAGTGGTTACCGGCGCGGTGGTGATGGCGATTGGCCTGAACCTGGCGCCAATTGCCGTGAAGAGTGTCTCCGGCTCGCCGTTTGAGAGCTGGATGGCGGTGATCACCGTGCTGTGCATCGGTCTGGTGGCGGTATTTACCCGCGGCATGGTCCAGCGTCTGCTGATTCTGGTCGGGCTGATTGTGGCCTGTCTGATCTACGCCATGCTGGCCAATGTCTTTGGTTTCGGCAAGCCTGTCGACTTTACCCTGCTCCATCAGGCTGCCTGGTTCGGTCTGCCGCAGATCACGTCGCCAACCTTTAACACGCAGGCGATGATGCTTATCGCCCCTGTCGCGGTGATCCTGGTGGCGGAGAACTTAGGGCATCTGAAGGCCGTGGCGGGCATGACCGGGCGCAGTATGGATCCGTATATGGGGCGCGCGTTTGTCGGGGATGGCCTGGCGACGATGCTTTCCGGGTCGGTGGGCGGCAGCGGTGTCACCACCTACGCCGAGAACATCGGCGTGATGGCGGTAACGAAAGTCTACTCCACGCTGGTGTTCGTGGCGGCGGCGGTCATGGCGATGCTGCTCGGCTTCTCACCAAAATTTGGTGCGCTGATCCACACCATTCCCTCGCCGGTCATCGGCGGCGCATCAATTGTGGTGTTCGGGTTGATTGCCGTGGCGGGAGCGCGCATCTGGGTACAGCATCGCGTCGATCTCAGCCAGAACAGTAACCTGATTATGGTGGCGGTCACGCTGGTGCTGGGTGCAGGTGATTTTGCCCTGACGCTGGGCGGATTTACGGTTGGCGGGATTGGTACGGCGACCTTTGGGGCGATCCTGCTTAATGCCCTGCTGAGCCGCCGGAAAGGGGATGAAGCGCAAGGGGAAGCCATCACCCCCTCCACCTGATATAAAGGCCCCTTACTTGCCGGGTGACGCTGCGCTTACCCGGCAATCGCCTTACGTCGTTTTTTGAGCTTTAGCTCACTCACCAGCACCCCAACAACGATAAACGCCGCGCCGACCAGCGCCAGCAGCGGTAAGCGTTCTCCGGCAATGCGTCCAAAAATCCCCGCCCATACCGGTTCACCGGTGTAGATCACCGTCGCCCGCGTCGGCGACACGCTGCGCTGTGCCCAGTTCATGGTCACCTGAATAATGGCGCTGAAAATACCCAGCCCCAGTGCCACCACCACCAGCCCGGCAGACATCGGCGGAACCGACTCCCCTGCCGGAACCATCGTCGCGAACGCCACCAGCGACGCCGTGGCAAGCTGTACCACCGTGACGCGCTTAACGTCGACCTTCCCGGCCCAGGCGCTAATGAGGATAATTTCCGCGGCAATCGCAATGGCTCCCACCAGGGTAATGATCTCGCCCGGCCCCAGTGCCAGCAGGTTATTTTCCGGCCCGGCCAGCAAAATCAGGCCGATAAACGCCAGCACAATACCAATGCAGGACATCACACCCGGCAGGCGTCCCAGACACAGCCATTGCAATAACGGCACCAGCGGCACATACATGGCGGTGATAAAGGCCGATTTACTGCTGGAGATTGACTGTAACCCCCACGTCTGCAGGCTATACCCCATGGCAATCGCCACGCCAATCGCCACCCCGGCCTTGAGCTCCTGAAGGGTCAGTCCGCGCAGAGTTTTCAACGAGATCAACCCCACGGCAATCGCTGCCGTCGCAAAGCGCAGGCCGACAAAGAAGAACGGATCGCTCAGGGTGACCGCATACTGGACGGCGAGAAATGTTCCGCCCCAGAACATGGTGATCAGAATGAGGATGGCTTCCTGAGGTTTGACGGAGAAGGTAAAACGAGAAACAGACATGAGGCACCAGAACGTAGAATGAAGAGACTAGTGTGCGATGCCTTTGATTGCAGTTCAATGTTACAGAAATAAAAAAACCGCCGGGAGATCCCGGCGGCAGAGGTCTTTCAACCCGGCGACTTACTTATTGCCGCCATGGCTGTTTTTACCCCCTTTTTTGCCAGCCTCAGATGCGCGCTGAGGGTCATTTTTAAAATTACCCCCGCTATGCTGGCCACCTTTACGGCCTGCTTCTGATGCTCTTTCACGATCTTCGGCGAAATTACCTGAACCACCACGATGGTTTGCCATCTCTAACCTCCAGTATGTGAAACATTAGACATCATATTGCATTCAGTAAAAGAGGATTCTTTCACCTCGCGGCTAAAGGACAGCGCCTTTATCTGTGCCGCGTGAAACTAAGCTTAGTGGACTGAGGGTATCCGGCAAGCTGTAGTTAATATTCTGCAACAAGATCTCAGTCTTTTGGGTGAGAAAACGCGGCGGTCATTCATAAGCCTTTCTTATCATTTCAAAAATCGTCGGCGGTAAAAATGTTTCATTTTGCTACAAGCCGCGATGGTCAGCATATTGTTATAAATCAAAGAAATGCCGTTCATTTTTGCAGTCTGGCTGTGATGTCATATCTTTAAATGAACGCAGCGATTCGCTGTCAGAAAAAACAAACGAGGAGTGATGCAAAATGGCTAAAGTTCTGGTGCTCTATTATTCCATGTATGGACACATTGAAACCATGGCTCACGCGGTAGCAGAAGGTGCAAACAAAGTGGACGGCGTGGAGGTTGTGGTAAAACGCGTACCGGAAACCATGCAGGCAGAAGCGTTCGCCAAAGCCGGAGGAAAAACCCAGAATGCGCCGGTCGCCACGCCTCAGGAGCTGGCGGATTACGACGCCATTATCTTCGGCACCCCCACCCGTTTTGGCAATATGTCAGGCCAGATGCGCACCTTCCTCGATCAGACGGGCGGGCTGTGGGCCTCTGGCGCGCTGTACGGCAAACTCGCCAGCGTGTTCAGCTCCACCGGGACCGGCGGAGGCCAGGAACAGACGATTACCTCAACCTGGACTACCCTTGCTCATCATGGGATGGTGATTGTACCGATTGGCTATGGCGCGCAGGAACTGTTTGATGTCTCTCAGGTACGTGGCGGCACACCTTACGGTGCAACCACCATTGCCGGTGGCGATGGATCCCGACAGCCGAGCAATGAAGAGCTCGCTATCGCCCGCTATCAGGGTGAATACGTCGCGGGTCTGGCCAAAAAACTGAACGGCTAACTCAACAGGAGGACAAGCATGCCAACTCAAGAATCCAAAGCTCACCACGTGGGCGAATGGGCAAGTTTACGCAATACCTCTCCGGAGATCGCCGAAGCCATTTTTGAAGTCGCGAAATACGATGAAAAACTGGCAGAGCAGATTTGGGAAGAAGGCAATGATGAAGTGCTGGTACGCGCCTTCGAAAAAACGGACAAAGACTCGCTCTTCTGGGGTGAGCAAACCATCGAACGTAAAAACGTCTGAGCGTTTCCCCCCGCCTGCGCGGGGGGATTATCTTATTTCGCCGCGTCGTTCATCACCGTATTAAATTTATCGATCGGGCAAAAACCGTTCGCATCCACCGGACACCCCTTCAGTTCCAGCGTCACGCGCTGCGCCGGAGACTGCAGCGACAGCACGCTGGCGTTACGCAGCTGCTCTGAGCTCTGATACACATACTCAATTTTCATCAGCTCGCGGTTGGCGTTTTTGTCGTGCCAGCGCTGGAAGACAATTTTGCCGCCGATTGGGGTGCGCTCCTGCTGGTCATGTAGCTGGTACGGCTTGAAGTCCAGCGCCGTCAGAAGAGAGGCAATGTTGGAGTCATGCCCCACCATCAGGGTGATTTTCGGCGCTTTTGCCTGATCGGTCACCAGGGCGTTATCGATATACTTCACCAGCGGTTTGGCGACGTTTTGCGCCACCTCGGTTGAGGTAAACAGCGAGTCCTGATATCCGTTTTTCAGCTTCGACAATACGCGCCACTGCTGGTCGGTTTTAATCTCTCCCCAGGCCACCTGGTCGGCCGGGAAGCCTTCGTAATACTGCAGCGTGAACGCATCCACCAGCGAGTTGCCCACTTTCAGCGGCCCGGAAACGCCCGGTTCTTTTTCGTAGTCGGCGCTGAAGGTATCTTTCGCGTCTGTCAGTGAACAGACTTTTTTCTCTTTGCACGACGGCGAATCGGCGTAGTTCGTCATCTGCTCCAGCAGCCGGTAGCTTTCAGCAAGCTGCATTTTCTGCCGCTCGGACTCCATCGCCTTGAGCGCTTTTTCGCGGAATTCCGGCGAGTTATCGGTAATTACCGGATTGAAGGTTGGGTCCATGGTGCCCATTTTGTCCTGATGGTGCACAGGCACGTCGCAGCCCGGGAACGCGCCGGTAATGAAGAATTGCGCGGTGGCGACGGTACGCTGCAGGCTGTTGGCGTAAGCATACACGCTATCTGCTGGCGGGCACTCTCCCGTCTTCACCATCCCCTGCTGCGCCAGCCACTCGCGCATGTAATGGCCCATATAGACTTCCAGCACGCCACCCTTGGTAGTGAGCTGACCGCCCGGCACTTCCCATTCAGGCCATTGCTTTGGCGTGGACTGCTCCAGCACGCTGCCGTTATTGGCGAGCGGTGCGCGCAGGTTGTGACGGCTCATAATTAAAACTTGCTCCAGCTGATACCCTTCCGGCGTCTCTTGCGCCTGCACCCCGGAGGCTGCTGAAAAGAGACCGGCTACGGCCACCGCGAGTAGTGCTTTTCTCATCCCTAATTCCTCACTCGTTTTAAAATGTCGCGTTCAGTGTGACAGATCCGTGACAATTTTCCGGGAAGCATTTCTCAAACTGATGAATAACACGCTTACCCGGTGAGCAGATTAGTTTTATAATAAAACTACATACGCCCGGAGATTTGCCTGTGAAACGCACCCGTCTTGAAGAGAGTACCTGCCCTGTCGCCCGTTCGCTGGATATCATCGGCGACTGGTGGTCGCTGCTGATTGTTCGCGACGCATTGCGTGGGATTAAACGCTTCGGCGAGTTCCAGAAAAGCCTCGGTATCGCGAAAAACATGCTGACCGCGCGGCTAAAACTGCTGGTCGATGAAGGCATCCTCCGGCTCCAGCCCGCCTCCGACGGCAGCGCCTGGCAGGAATACGTTCTGACCGACAAGGGACGCGCACTTCAGACGGTGCTGGTTGCCCTGTCCCAGTGGGGCAATGAATTTTTGTTCGCGGAAAACGAATGCGGCACCGTTCTCGTTGATAGCGAACAGCGCAAACCGCTGCGTAAACTGCTGCTTATCGCCGATGATGGCCGCGAACTTACGCCTGAAGAGATCGTGGCCAAACTCCCCTCCTGATCGTTCCCGACGGCAAAAGCACAAAATGACCACCAATATAGTTGCATTATAAAACCAAATAGCAGACAGTGATTTAAGTTTCATATTGAAACCAAATAACCCACTTTGCTTTGAGGTAACATACGATGACTACGCAAATCACTACCGCCCTGATTACGGGTGCCTCTTCCGGGATTGGTGCCGTCTATGCCGATCGCCTTGCCGCGCGCGGCGCTAACCTGGTCCTGGTCGCCCGCCGCGAGGATCGGCTGCAAACCCTCGCCGCCGACCTGCGCGCGCGCTATGGCGTGACCGTCGATATTCTGGTGGCCGATCTCACCGATGAAACCGGGATCCGCGCGGTAGAAGACGAACTGCGTAGCAATACCGCCATTGATGCGCTGGTTAACAACGCCGGCACCGCGCAGATGGCGCCGTTCCTCGCGGGCGATGTGGCCCAGCATCAAGCCATTAACACCCTCAATACCACGGCGCTGATGCGCCTGACCTATGCGATCCTGCCGCGCCTGGCGCAGAATAACCACGGTACGCTTATCAATATCGCCTCGGTGTTGTCCCTGCACGTGCGTGCAGGCAGCGCGCTGTACAGCGCCACCAAAGCCTGGGTGCTCAGCTTTACCCGTGGGTTACAGGAGGAGTTTGCCGACAGCAATCTGCGTATTCAGGCCGTGTTACCCGCCGCAACGGCAACAGAAATCTGGCAGCATTCCGGCGTGACGGTGAACGATCTGCCGGAAGGCTCGGTGATGACCACTGACGATATGGTGGATGCTTCGCTGGCGGGTCTGGATCAGGGCGAGCTGATTACCATTCCGCCAATGCATGATGCCAGCCTGTGGGATCGCTACGAAACGGCACGTCTGGAACTGTTTAACAGCGCCCGCACCGGCATCCCGGCGCCGCGCTATATAAAACAGTAGGCTAACGCTCAAGCTGGTCGCCGTACTCACTCATCCAGGCGGCCAGCGGCGAGAGCGCCCCTTGCAGGGTCAACCCCAGCCCCGTTATCTGGTACTCCACGCGCGGTGGGATCTCCGGGTAAACCGTGCGCGACACCAGACCGCGCTGTTCGAACAGTCTGAGCTGCTTCGTGAGTTCTTTTTGCGTGATGGGGGCGGTAGCGCGCAGCAGATCGCCAAAGCGTACCGGCGCATTGAGGATAATCAGGCGATAAAGAACAGGGATCGCCCACTTCCCGGAAATCAGGTTCACAAACTGCGTCATCGGGCAGACATAAACCTCAGAATTTTTTTCACAACGTATATTGAGCAATTCCGCCATAGCACACCTCTTGCCGCATTAGTATCCAATTGGTACCTGGTTTCCTTTCGATACTAACGTTTCTATAGTGCTTTCTCCAGAGACATTTCAGGAGAAGAACATGGGTCGTTTAGCAGGTAAATATACGCTGATTACCGGCGGAACCAGCGGCATTGGCCTTGCCACTGCGCAGGTGTTTCTCGCCGAAGGGGCGCATGTCGCCGTCACCGGTCGTAACCCGGAAACGCTCGCCGAAGCAGAGCGCATTCTGGGCGATAAGGCCTGGGTGATCCCGACCGATGCGGGAGATATTGCTTCGCAAAAAGCGCTGGCGGAGACGCTTGCCGCCCGCTGGCCACGCCTTGACGCGGTGTTTCTCAATGCCGGCGACGTGACGCACGCACCGCTGGAAGCGTGGCAGGAAGAGGCCTGGGATCGTCTGATGGGCATCAACCTGAAGGGACCGTTCTTTTTAATTCAGGCGCTGCTGCCGCTGTTGAATAATCCGTCCTCGGTGATCCTGTGCGGCTCCGTAAGCGCGCGCATCGGCCTGCCCACCAGCAGCGTGTATGCCGCGAGCAAGGCCGCCCTGCTGTCGCTGGCACGCACACTGTCGGCAGAGCTGTTACCGCGCGGCATTCGCGTTAACGGTCTGAGCCCCGGCCCGGTAGAAACCCCAGCCTTTACGAAAACGGGCTTAAGCGAAGAAACGCTTAACGCGATGATGGCGGAGATCATCAAGCTTGTGCCGCTGGGCAGAATGGGCTCGACGACGGAGCTGGCAAAAGCCGCGCTCTATCTGGCCTCCGACGAATCCAGCTATACGGTAGGAACGGAACTGCTGGTGGACGGCGGAATGGGAAGTTTGTAACTCAAAAGGCGCTGATGACGGTGACAATGCCGACATACAGCGCCGCCCAGACGGCGGCAGAAAACAGGCTGACCGCGTAAACCTTCACCCGGTTGAGCCTGAGCATGCCCGCCGCCAGCGGCACGATATAGCGCAGTACCGCCAGAAAACGGGCGGTGAAGAGCACCAGCACGCCGTTTTTCTGTAGCTGATGCTGCACCCGCAAAAATGTATCGGCATGTTTTGAGGTAATGCGCGTCACCAGCCGCGTATGCCCCATCAACTGACCGATATGATAGTTCAGCAGCGAACCGAGCGTGGCCCCCATTACCACCGCCAGCCACGTCAACGCCGGATGCAGGCTCGCCTGGCTGACGGTGATCCCAGTCAGCAACATCACCGAGGCGGGCGGCAGCACGGAGGAGATCAGCACCGTGGATTTACTCAAAGCCAGCACGAAGAGCAGCGCAAAGAGATGCGTCGGATAATGCGCAAAATGATTGAGCAGATTGTCAAACCACGCCACCTTGCTCTCCTCGTGAATATTTACCCTCCCATTAAAGTCGAGCAAGTTTAAATAAAGGCTCAACGCGTCATGAATAATGAATACATAAACATTCCCTAAACATTTTTTAAATTCCAGAGCGGGAAAATAAAATAAGCGTATTATCCCGCTGGTTTACAACGATCTCGTTATGGCGAGGCTCCTGTACAAATACACGTTATCGCTCTGGCAGGTTCGAGAGAACCCGCACAGGGTAAAACAGGCACTGTCGAATCAAGGCTTTGTCAGTATAACTTCCCTTACGGGATACGGTGTACAGTGCTGAACCCAGGACGTGGGGATCTCCTCTTCGACATGCCCTGTCTTGCTCGCCCCTGAGAGATTTTTTATTCAAAGGGAATTCACTATGTCTTACGCTATTCACAACCAGAACCCGGTATTCAATGACAGCGCTATCGCTCAATATATGAATACCGATTTTATTGTCCTCGATATTTCATTATGCGTGGCGCTGGCGCGCGAGCAGTTTTTCGAAAAATTAAAAGACGATGATATTCCGTCGCATATTTTCATTGAAGATCAGGGTCGCCTGGCAGGCATGATTGCGGTACGCAAATTGCTGCAAACCACCGATACCGTACAGCCGGTAAAATCGCTGATGCTGTCGCAATTTCTGCAGGTCAAACCGGAAGATGAGCGGGCCGATGTCGCCGGACTGCTGGCTCACAGCGGTGCGGATGTAGTGCCTGTTGTCACCCACGGCAAGCTGGTTGGCTGCCTCACCGAGCGCGAAATGGCTCACCTGCTGGAAGACGATGTCACCGAAGATGCCCAGCGCCAGGGGGCCACGCTGCCGCTGGAAAAGCCCTATCTGGAGACCAGCGCCTTCAGCCTGTGGAAAAAACGCTCCGTCTGGCTGCTGCTGCTGTTTGTCGCGGAAGCCTACACCAGCTCGGTGATCCAGCACTTTGAAGAGGCGCTGGAGTCCGCCATTGCGCTGGCATTTTTTATCCCGCTGCTGATTGGCACCGGCGGGAACAGCGGAACGCAGATCACCTCCACGCTGGTGCGCGCCATGGCGCTGGGTGAAGTGCATCTGCGCGATGTCGGTCGCGTACTTTGCAAAGAGATGACCACCTCACTGATGATTGCCGTCACGCTCGGTATTGCCGGGTGCATCCGCGCATGGATGATGGGGATTGGGCTGGAAATTACCCTTATCGTCAGCCTGACGCTGGTGTGCATTACGCTGTGGAGCGCCATAGTCTCGTCCGTTATTCCCATGGTACTCAAGCGCTACGGCATTGACCCGGCCGTCGTCTCCGCGCCGTTTATCGCGACGCTTATCGACGGTACCGGGCTGATTATCTACTTCAAAATCGCCCAGTATACGCTGGGGCTGGAGTAATCTTACGAGCACCTCTTTCCTGTGATTGAGGTGCTCACTCCGCTACACATCACCCAGTTGATGCGCAATCTCGCGCAGCTGCTGGGCCAGCGCCTGGAGGTTTTTTCCCTTCTCCCCTTTCGGCCCGGTGGACTGTCGCACCACCAGACGGGCAGGTAAAATCGAGGACATGCGCAGGGCACTCTCTTCGCCGCTGTCCAGAATGCGGCGCACCGCCTCTTTGCCCTGCAGATCTAAATCCAGTGAGACCGTCGTCAGCGCCGGGTAGAAGAACGAGCTTTCGTAGGTATCATCGTAGCCAATCACCGACTTCTCGCCCGGAATGGAAATCTGCTGCTGGTGGAAGGCGCTCAGTACGCCCAGCGCCATCTGGTCGTTGGCCACCAGTACGGCGGAAAACTGCGGCGTTTCGCGCAACATCTGCAGCGCACCGGCATACCCGCTCTGCGCATCCCAGTTGCCGCGGATCACCGAAGCGGGCTCCAGCCCGTAACCCTTCAGGGTTTCGATCCAGCTTTTTAGCCTCAACTGTGCCGACACAGAGGACTCCGGCCCCGCCAGCAGGGCGATGTCGCGATGGCCCAGCTCGTAAAGGTATTTAACGCTGGCGCGGGTCCCATCCGCCGGGTTAAACGAAACGTTAAACACAGAACTGTACGGGTCGACATCCAGGAAAAGACAGACGATATCGTCGTTGTCGGTGGCGATTTTCTGCGCCTCTTCGGCCTCCAGAGGCACGTTAATGATCACCTTGCTCACCAGCTGGGACTTCAGTTCGTTGATAGAGTCCTGAATACTTTGGTTGACGTTCTCATCTATCATCGAGATCAGTACCTGGTATCCCTCCACGTTCGCATAGCGTTTTACCGCTGCCGCCACCTGAGAAGGCGCGTGCAAAGCCAGTGAAATGGTCACCAGCCCGACGGTCTGGCTCTGCTTGCCTACCAGTTGCTGGGCCAGGCGATTCGGTACATACCGCAATAACTCTATGGATTTCTCAACCTTGTGGCGCGTGGCCTCGGATACATTGGCAGATTTATTCAGTACCCTGGACACGGTCTGATAGGAGACGCCTGCATGGCGTGCGACGTCCTCTAACGTTGCGCTTTTCGACTTCATGGTCCGGTTCCTTATGTTGTTATGCGATGATTGTAACAGGGGCGCTGTAAAAAAACGCTCACTGCCCTCTCCTCGCAGACATAACACCATCAAAAAGTATTACGTTCACAATGCCATAATTTGTGGCACAGCTCATCACTCGTAACAAAATTGTCTATTTTATTTGCAGTTAATCACACATTTAGGATCGTTCAATTGCCAGCCAGAAGGTTTAGGCATTTTATGACAGCGGATTTGTGAACGTATTACAAAACAATAAGAGGGTAACAATGAACACGACGATCCGCTCTGTATCCGTTGCGCTGGCTGCCGCGTTAGCGTCTCCATCGCTGTTTGCTGCGTCTTCAGTACCGATTGATTTTCATGGCTATCTTCGCTCCGGCGTGGGCGTCTCACGGGATGGTGGGATGGAGGAGTGGCAGAAGAATAAAATAGGCCGTCTGGGTAACGAAGCCGATACCTACGGCGAGCTGGAACTGGGCTCTGAGGTCTACAAAAAGAACGACGTGAGCTTTTATCTCGACAGCATGGTGAGCATGGTGTCTGACGGCTCTAACGATAACGAAACCACCTTTGGCGACGACGCTCAGTTTGGCCTGCGCCAGCTTAACCTGCAGATCAAGGGGTTGCTCCCGGGCGATCCGAATGCGGTTATCTGGGGTGGGAAGCGCTATTACCAGCGTCATGATCTGCACATCATTGACACCAAATACTGGAACATCTCGGGATCCGGTGCAGGTATTGAGAACTATACGCTCGGCCCTGGCGCGGTCTCTGTGGCCTGGATCCGCGGCGATGCCAACGACGTGGACTACCGCGTTGACGGTGATAACGACGTGAACATCAACTATATCGATCTCCGCTATGCGGGCTGGAAACCGTGGGCAGGCGCGTGGACGGAAGTGGGTATTGACTATGCCATGCCAAACCCGACCAACAAACAGAAAGAGTATGGCGGGCTGTACGAGGCCGACAACGGCGTGATGGTAACCGGAGAGATCAGCCAGGATATGCTGGGTGGCTATAACAAGCTGGTGCTGCAGTATGCCAACAAAGGTCTGGCGCAGAACATGGTTTCCCAGGGGGGCGGCTGGTACGACATGTGGAACTATGTGAACGATGCCAGCGGCTACCGCGTGATTAATACCGGCTTAATTCCCATTACCGATAAGCTCTCCTTTAACCACGTCCTGACCTGGGGCTCGGCGGATGACACCACGCAGTATACCGATAAATCGCGCCTGATTTCGCTGGTGGGCCGCGCGCAGTATCAGTTCACCGAATATGTGCGTCTGATTGGTGAAGTGGGCGGGTTCTACCAGAAAGATACCTATACCGACGGTTCAAACTACAAGCAGAGCGGTGAGAAGTACACGATCGCCTTAGGTCTGGCGGACGGACCTGATTTTATGTCACGTCCCGAGCTACGGGTGTTTGCCTCCTACCTGAATGATTCCGAACATGGGAAATCCTTCGAAGACGGCACCGCCAGTAATACCTGGAACTTCGGCGTGCAGGTTGAAGCCTGGTGGTAATATTTATTTCTAAAATGCGTTAATCGTTATTGTATCTCCAACAACTGGCAGTTTATTCGCCTGTTTCGGGATAGCCATTATTTTGGCTATCCCTTTTTTTATTTATTGATTAAAATGTTCATCTAATAACTGACGTAAGGCATCAGACTGCCTGCCAAATATGGCATGCACCTGCTGGCCAATAATAATTACCCCCAGCGCCCCTTCATTCTGTAACGCCTCAGAGTCAACTTTATTTAAATCTTTTACCGTCACGCGCAGGCGGGTAATACAGGCTTCGACGTGTTCGATATTATCGTCGCCGCCAAACGCGGGAATTAAACGCTGGGTAATTTGACTGTCCATAATACACCTCATTATATGCAGATAAAAAAATGCCTGCTCGTGGAGCAGGCGTTCTGTGCCTTTTTGCCCGGACGGTGCGGTCTGATGCCCTCACCCCAGCCCTCTCCCACAGGGAGAGGGAGAAAATCAATTACGCTTTACGCCTGAGCACACGACAGTCCCAGGGCAGCAGAGCGGTATCGCCCGCAGCAGCGGCGTCTGTCATGCAGTCGGTATACCCCTGTGGCAGCATGATGTACTGCTGCTGTGCCGTGTAGTTCTGCACAAACACCCAGGTGGTTTCGCCATCCGTGCGTGCCGTGGCAACCACGCCCGGCGGGAGTTCACCCTCGATGGCGCGCGGTAGTGCCAGCTCGTTGATAATCCCGGCGAAGAAATCGCGCTGGAACGGCAGATCGTTACGTGAAGCGACATGCCACGCCTTGCCTTTACCGACGCGGTTGACCGTTACCGCAGGGCGACCTGCGTAGAAATCATCGCGGTAGGTCGCCAGCACCTGTGCGGACTCAGCGTGGATCAGCTCGCATAAATGCCGCACCTGATACGGCCCCTGCAGACCTGCCACGTTGCCTGCCAGCCCCTGAATCAGGTTGCGCTCCCCCTCGCCCAGGCACTCGATTTCTTCCGCCCAGATGCCCAGAAGCTTGCGCAGCGGGCCAGGGAAACCGCCCAGATGACAGAGATCGGTCTCATCCACCACGCCGGTCCAGTAGGTCGTCACCAGATGCCCGCCATTAGCCACAAAGGCTTCTGCCCGCTCGGCAAACCCTTCGCGTACCATATAAAGCATGGGGGCCACCACCAGCGCGTAGTCGCTCAGATCGCCGTCAGCGTCAATGACATCCACCGCAATGCCTTTTTCCCAGAACGGACGATAGTGCTCGTTGACGGTTTTTTCGTACTCCATTCCCATATTGCGCGGACCTTCGGCATCATCCAGCGCCCAGCGGTTTTGCTGGTCGAAGACAATCGCCACCCGGGCCTCGGTACGGCAACCTGCGACCTCCGGCAGGCGTGCCAGCATCTCGCCCAGGCGCGTCACTTCACGCCCGACGCGGGTATCCAGATGACCCACGTGGTCGATAACCGCGCCGTGGAATTTCTCCACCGACCCGCGGCTTTTACGCCACTGGAAGTACTGCACCGAATCCGCTCCGTGCGCCACCGCCTGCATCGACGAGAGAATATGCATCCCCGGCTTTTTCAGCTTGCTGGTTGGCTGCCAGTTGGTGGTGCTCGGCGTCGACTCCATCAGCACGAAGGGCTTACCGCCCTTCAGGCTACGCATCATGTCGTGATACATGGCGGTGTAGCAGGCGAGCGCCGTTTCGTCTTTCTCCTTGTGCCACATCGGATAGCTGTCCCAGGAGATAAAGTCGATCGCCTTCGCAAGCTGCCAGTAGTCGTAGTCGTAGAAATACTCCATAAAATTGGTGGTTACCGGCAGTTCCGCATTCGCTACTTTTAGCGGGGCCACTTCATGGCGGCAGAAATCGGTCACCTGTGCGGTATTGAAGCGACGCCAGTCGAGGTTGAGGCCGTGAATCGATACTTCTCCCTGCGGCGCAGGGGACTCTATCTGCGACCAGTCGGTGTAGGTGTGGCTCCAGAAGGTGCTCCACCACGCGTGGTTCAGCGCGTCCAGGGTTTTATAGCGCGCCTTCAGCCAGTCGCGAAAACGTGCCTGACACAGGTGACAGTGACATTCGCCGCCGTATTCATTAGAGATATGCCAGCCCAGCACCGCCGGATGGTGTGAATAACGCTCCGCCAGCAGGCGGTTAATGGTGAATGTCTTCTCACGGTACACTGGCGATGACATGCAGTGGTTATGCCGGCCTCCGTGCAGCGCGGGCACGCGGTTGCGCCCGACGCGCAGCACCTCAGGGTATTTTTGCGACATCCACGCCGGACGCGCGCCGCTTGGCGTAGCAAGGAAAATATGAATACCTGCCGCATACAGTTTTTCAATAATATTATCCAGCCACGCAAAATCATATTCCCCTTCACGCGGCTCCAGCTTTGCCCAGCTAAATATGCCCACCGACATCACATTACATTTTGCCTGCTGCATCATGGCAATATCTTTTTCAATAATACCGGGATAATTCTCCCATTGCTCCGGGTTATAGTCGGCGCCATGCAATAACGCCGCGACCTTTGGGCTTAAAGGCGCAAATTTATTCATATTAAAAACGTCCTGAATGAAGATAAAAATTATTTAAATACCGTTATTGATGGCAGCACTTTTCCCTGGCAATCAAATAACGCCTGATTCTCGCGGGCATTCCCCTCTTTCCATTCGTCATGGATATATTTCATGCCGGCTTTGGTCGCCCACGTGGTGCCCGGTACGGCAATCCATGTCGGCTCCCAATAAAAGATGCCTTTGCCACGGTGGTCCGGAACATCAATAACGGACTGCATTAAATCGTGAATATAATCGTACTGGCCCTGAACGGTACCCGGATAGCCGCCGTCTTTTTCTTCTTTCGCCTGGAAGCTGTTCTCAGCGTTATCGCAGTTGTCCAGCGTATAGCCGTATGCCGCTTCCACCACAATCACGTCTTTGTTATAGCGCTTGCTGATGTCATCCATATTGGCCTTCAGCGCGCTAATCGGGCCGTTCCAGTAGGTGTACATTGACAGGCCGATGATATCGAATGGCACGTCGCGCTTCGCGATTTCGTCAAACCACCAGCGGAAGGTGTCATTTTTAGTCCCTTCGGCCAGGTGCAGCATGATTTTCACCTGCTCGCCGCCGGTCAGATTCTCTTTTAGCCCGCTAATGGCGGCGTTGAGCAGTCCGGCCAGACGGTCAAATTCCCCGCCGCCCTGCCCCCAGCTTTTGCCTTCCGGCCACAGCATGCCGCCGTTGATTTCGTTACCGATCTGCACCATGTCCGGCAGGACGCCCTCTTTCTTAAAGCGGGCGATGGTGTCGCGGGTGTAGTCATGGATCGCCGTTTTAAGCTGCGGGTAGTCCATCTTCTCCCAGGCTTTCGGCTTGAACTGTTTGCCCGGATCGGTCCAGAAATCGCTGTAGTGGAAATCGAGCAGCAGCTTCAGGCCCTGCGCCTTCACGCGCTTCGCCAGCGCAATCGTGTTTTCCAGGGTGTTACTGCCACCGCCATAGGACTTGCCGCTCGCATCCTGTGGATCAACCCACAGGCGCAGGCGTACATAGTTCACGCCGTTGGCCTTCAGGATCGCAATCGCATCCTGCTGCTGGCCGTTCTGGTTATAGAATTTCGCGCCGTGTTGTTCGGCTTCCAGTAGGGTCGAAATATCCGCCCCCTTAATAAAATCTGCAGGCATGGCGTTAAACGGACGCGTTTTCACCGCGTCGGCAGTAAAAGCACTCGCGGCAAGGCCACATGAGAGGCAAACGGCGAGCAAAGCGGGTTTGAGTCTTTTCATGGTTATCCTTTGGTACTCCCGGAGGTCAGGCCGGAGACGAAGTATTTTTGTAACGCCAGGTAGAGGATCGCCACCGGCACCGCAATCAGGACCGCGCCTGCCGCGTAGGTGGTGTAGCTGGCACCCATTTTTTGCGCCACCAGGTTATAAAGCCCGATGGGTAAGGTGTATTTGTCCGGGGTGCGCAAAATGGTGCTGGAGAGGATGAAATCCCCCAGCGGCCCGGTGAAGGAGAACAGCGCCACCACCGCCACAATCGGCTTCGAAAGCGGCATGATAATTTCGATGAAAATCCGGAAATTACTGGCCCCGTCCATGCGCGCGGATTCATCCAGATCTTTCGGGATGGCATCGAGGTAGCCTTTCATCAGGTAAGTGTTCATCGGGATCATGCCGCCCACGTAGATCAGCACCAGCGCCAGATGGCTATTGATAAGGCCCAGCAACTGCGACAGCACGAAGATGGCAATCAGCGCCGAGAACTGGGGGATCATCTGCAGCAGCAGGAACAGCATCAGACCGTTCTGGCGCCCCTTAAAGCGAAAGCGCGAAAACGCGTAGGCGGTAAAGCTGACGCTGATTAAGGTCAGTACCATGGTCAGGAAGCTGATTTTCATTGAGTTCCAGTACCAGGTCATGTAGTTCACCTGGCCGTTGAACAGGTCGGCATAGTGCTGCACCGAGAAGTTCTCTGGAATAATCGACGAGCTCAGCAGGCTATTACCCGCGTTAAACGACGCACCGACCGTCCACACCAGCGGGTAAATAATGATTATCGAGACCAGCACGATAACCAGCCAGGAGAGCGAGAGGCGAACCCACTTCTCACGTTTAATACTTTGTGATTGAGCCATTGTTCCGTTCCTTACGCCATGTCGTCATTTTTGAACGATTTCGTGGCGCGGAACTGCCACAGCGCCAGCCCGACGACAAAGATCGACAGCAGGATAGTGATGGTCGCCGCAATCGCATATTGCGAAGAGGACATCGTCAGTTTGTAGATCCACGACACCAGGATATCCGTCCCACCCGCATTCGACCCTACCACCGCCGGTCCACCGTTATTAAACAGGTAGATGATGTTGAAATTATTGAAGTTGAAGGTGTATTGAGTGATCAGAATCGGCGCAATCGAGTAAAGCACCAGCGGCAGCGTGATGGTACGCAACTTAGTCGCGCTGCTGGCGCCGTCCATGGTCGCCGCTTCGTACAGATCGTCCGGAATGGCCTGCAGCACGCCGGTGGTCATGGCGAAAACAAACGGGAAGCCGAGCCAGGTCTGCATCATAATCAGCGCCGTTTTGGTCCAGAACGGATCGGTCATCCACGCTTTTGGCGCGATGCCGAAGAAGGCCAGAATGGCGTTGTTGATCACCCCAAAGGAGTCGTTAAACATTCCGGCAAACACCAGGATGGTGACAAAGCCCGGCACCGCCCAGGGCAGAATGAAGATGGTGCGGATCAGCGGTTTAAAGCGCAGATCTTTCTGGTTTACCAGAATGGCCAGCAGCACGCCTACCGAACATTGCAGCGTGGTAGCGAGCAGGGTCCAGACCACCGTCCACTGCAGCACGTCGAAGAAGGTCGAACGCCAGATGGAGAGCGTGAAGATATTGATGAAGTTCTTAAACCCAACCCAGTCCACCAGCTTAGCCGGCGGCGTGTGGTAGAGGTTGTAGTTGGTAAAGGCAATGGCAAAGCCGAACAGGATCGGGAAAACCACTACAAACACCAGCAGGATAAAGCCGGGCGTGATCATCAGATACGGGAAGCCGTCGCTCAGCAGCATCTGGTACTGCTTGCGCACGCTGTTAAGCGCAAGTCCCGCATCGCGTTTTCTGCCATTCACCCACGCATCACGCATCGACAGGTACCAGACCATCACGCCAAACGCGGCGATCAGCACGCTGATGATCCCCTCAGCCAGCAGGAAGATAGAGTTGTCCCGCGGCACCTCCTCGCCCAGCGTCACCAGCCCCCACAGCCCTTCGCGCAGAAAATCGGCAAATACGCCGAGAAAACTGACCAGCAGTACCAGGAAGATGATCCCTTTCAGCCACTGACGATGGTAGAACTGGCCGAAGCCGGGGATGAACGCCAGCAGCAGGCCGGTCCAGGCATGGCGCCCGGCCCCGTGCGGTCTGGCAAAATTTTCCGGGATGATACTCACAGACAACTCCTTTCAAAAAAACGGGAGAGAGTCCTCCCGTTTTGCGACGGCAGAAAATTACTGGTTGCTGGCCTGCATGGCTTCGATTTGCATCTGGACCTGTTTTTCTGCGCTATCCAGCGCGGCTTTAGGATCCTGTTTGCCGGTCAGGCTCAACTCCAGCGCGGCGTTGGCTGGCCCCCAGACTTCACCCATTTCAGGGATGCCCGGCATGGCAGTTGCGCGCGCCGACTGTACCGCGACGGCACTCGCTTTTTCGTCGTTTTTGATAATCGGATCGTCGATCATCGCGGTAAGCGGCGGGATTTCACGCGTGGCGATGTAGCGCGTTTTCACATACTGCGGCTGGTTGATGAATTCGATAAATTTCTGCGCCAGGGCTTTGTCTTTGCTCCACGTGGAGACAACGTAGCCTTTCACGCCAAGGAAAGAACTCATAGGCTTGCCGTCGGGCAGCGTTGGCAGCGGCGCAACGCCGTAGTTGATCCCTGCTGCTTCATACGGCTGGAATGCCCACGGCCCATTGATCACGGCTGCCGCTTTCTTCTCGGTGAACAGGGAGTCAATGGCGTTCAGACCGTTGTCACCGACTATCCCGGCCGGGAAGATCCCGTCGGCGTAGAATTTTTTAAGGTACGTCACGGCCTCTACCGCGCCCGGCTTGTTCAGGCCAACGTCGCTGGCGTTATAGCCGCCCTTGTCGTTATGACCGAAGATGTAGCCGCCCATCGGGGAAATTGCCCCCCAGCTGTAGTAAATCTGGTCGAACTTGGCGAGCAGGCCGTACTGGTTTTTCGCGCGCTGCTGTTTCGAAAAGTCATACCAGTCCTGCAGCGAATTGAGGGGCTTGTCGATGAGGTCTTTGTTGTAGATCAGCACCAGCGTCTCGACCGCTTTCGGTACGCCGTAGAGGGCATTATCCATTTTGAAGGCATTGATTGAGGCCGGGGTGTACTGTTCGGTCTGCTTAGCCTCCAGATTCAGGGGGGTCAGCAACCCTTGCACTACGGCGCCGCCCAGCTGATCGTTAGGGATCACCAGCACGTCCGGGCCAATGCCCGCCGGGCCATCCAGACGCAGTTTTTCCAGCTGCTGGGCGTAAGGGGTTTCCTGGACGTTGACCTTAACGTCGTACTGTTTTTCAAAGTCAGCCACCGCCTCTTTTATACCGGATGACTTCTTGATGTCTTCCCAGACGTTAAGCTGCGTGGTGGCATGTACCTGCACCGAGAGCGTAGAGAGGATCAGAGCGGCAAGTAGGTTCTTTTTCATTACAAACCTCATGTGAAGGTATAACAATTTTATGGTTGTTATGACATTTAACGCCTTATTTGCCTCATCTAAAATTCAGCAAAATCAGATGCTGCACGTATGACGTCAAATATCTTTGGTTTGGTATACGCTACCCTTCACATCATGATAACTCTACAAAAAACTGTAAGTTGTGTGATCGTCATAACATTAATGGAAAATCTGTATAGGGCGCATGAATACTGGAAGTTATAGTCAATACAGACAAATTGCACCGTCCAGCTATGTTAAACCTGATTGTTATACGTAAAACATAGACGGCGGTTTACTCGGGGAACACTGATGTCAAACATACAATTAAGGAATGTCACCAAGCGCTTTGGCGACACCGTCACCTTGCACAACGTGAATCTTGAAATTGAAGACGGGGAATTCGCCGTCTTTGTTGGCCCTTCCGGCTGCGGTAAATCAACCATGCTGCGCATGATTGCCGGTCTGGAGGAGATTAGCGAAGGTGAAGTCTTAATCGGTAATGAGGTCATGAATGACGTCGCGCCTTCCCACCGCGGCGTGGCCATGGTGTTTCAGTCCTACGCGCTCTATCCGCACATGACGGTCGCCGAAAACATGGGCTACGGGCTGAAAGTGAATAAGGTCCCAAAAGAACAGATCCGTCACCAGGTGGAGATGGTGGCAAAAACGCTGCAACTCTCCCATCTGCTGGACCGCAAACCTAAACAGCTTTCGGGCGGGCAGCGCCAGCGCGTGGCAATAGGCCGCGCCATCGTGCGTAACCCGCGCGTCTTTATGTTTGATGAACCGCTCTCTAACCTGGACGCCGAATTGCGCGTCGAGATGCGTCTGCACCTTGCCCGCCTGCATCAGGAGCTGAAAACCACCATGGTGTATGTCACGCACGACCAGATCGAAGCGATGACCCTGGCCGACAAGATCGTGGTCATGAACTATGGCAAGGTTGAGCAGATGGGCGCCCCGATGGATCTCTATTACAAACCGGCAAATAAGTTTGTCGCCGGGTTTATCGGTTCTCCGAAGATGAACTTTCTGCCGGCGACCGTTGAAGCCTGGCAGCCAGGTAAGCTTACCGTCAGGCTATCGCAACAGAAGTCGCTCACGCTCGCGATAACCACCACACCACTGCAGCCGGGAAGTCAGGTCACGCTGGGCATCCGCCCGGAACATTTAACCACCGACCTTTACCGCGGCACGCGGCTGGAATTTAACTGTGAAGTGGTGGAGCGACTGGGAAACAATACTTACCTGTTTGGGCAATGCTATGGCCACGACAACGTGAAGATCTTGCTGCCGGGCGACGTGAAGTTCGCGCCCTGGCAGAAGATAGACGTGGCGTTTGACGACCATCACTGCATGGTTTTTGACGACCAGGATGTACGGGTGAGCGCTGATATCGAAGATGCGGTGCGTTCGGTGGCTTAACGCGCGCCACCGTCAGCCAGCGCTCTCACCGCCCGCCCAAACGCCTCAATCGCCAGCGCGACATCATCAGCCATCACCGACTCCGCCGGATGGTGGCTGATGCCCCCCTTGCAGCGCACAAACAACATCCCCACCGGCCAGCGTTCTGCCAGCGCAATGGTGTCGTGCCCGGCACCGCTCGGCAGCGATAGCGTACGGCCCTGAACCGATGTCACAGCCTCCCCTAACAGCGATTGCAGTCTGGCATCGCAGGGCGTGGCGGCTATCCGGTAAAACTCCTCGGCGCTGAAACGGAGCCCACGCCGGGCTGCGATCTCTTCCGCCTGAATGAGCAGTTCAGTGAGCAGTGCGTCCAGCGGGGCATCCTGCGGGCCGCGAATATCCAGCGAGAACGCCACCTCGCCGGGAATCACATTGACCGCGCCGGGCAGGCAGCGTAACGCCCCCACCGTGGCAACCAGATTGCCGCCGCGCTGTCGGGTGGTGTTTTCAACCTGCACCATCCATTCGGCAGCCGCGGCCAGGGCATCTTTACGGTGAGCCATCGGCACGGTTCCGGCATGCCCGGCTTCGCCGGTAAAGAGACAGTTCAGACGCCGCGCACCGTTAATGGCTTCCACCACCCCCAGCGCCATCCCCTCCTGCTCCAGACACGGCCCCTGTTCAATATGCAGCTCCAGACAGGCGCTGAAATCGTCCTGATGCCGCGCAGCAAGCGCTACCCGTGCGGGATCCAGCCCCGCCTGCACCATCGCCTGCGCCACGCTTATGCCACTGGCATCACAGGTATCAAGCCAATTCTCCGGCCAGGTGCCCGTCAGGCCGCGACTGCCTAACAGCGTGATGCCGAAGCGGGTACCTTCTTCGTCGCAGAAGCCAACAATCTCGATGGCCTGCGCCAGGCGCACGCCCTGCTGATGCAGGCTGTCCACCACTTCAATGGCGGTGAGCACGCCGAGCATGCCGTCGTAGCGCCCGGCATTGCGCACGGTATCCAGATGCGAGCCAAGCAGTATCGCCGGTGCGCCCTCCAGCTGCGCCTCATAGCGCCCGCAAATATTCCCGACGCTGTCCTGCCAGACGGTCATGCCCGCCTGGCTCATCCACTGCCCGACCAGCTGGTTGGCCTGCAGATGCTGCGTGGAAAGATAAACCCGCGTCAGGCCGTCCGGGGTTTCGCTGATGGCGGCCAGCGCATCGGCACGGGCCAACACCCGCTCTGCCGCCGGGCTCATTGTGACGTCTCGCGGCGATAATGATCCCAGGCGGCCTGCATCGCCGCCCCCTGGGGGGTGGTGAATTTCAGGTATTTCAGCACCGACTCCAGCGCGCTCAGGGTGGTCATTACGCAGTCTTTACGGGCGTTATAACCCATGGTGCCAATGCGCCATACCTTGCCGTGCAGCGGGCCAAACGAGGTGCCAATTTCGATACCGAAATCCTCCAGCATCAGCTTACGCACCTGATCGCCGTTAACGCCCTGCGGGATCACCACGCCCAGCACGTTGTTCATCTTGTGCTTAAGATCGCCAAAGGTCTCCAGCCCCATCGCCTGAATGCCTTTCAGCAGCGCATCGCCGTGCAGCTTGTGCCGGGCGATGCCGTTGTCCAGCCCTTCCTGGAGGATCAGCCGCGCGCATTCGCGGGCGCCAAACAGCGCGGTGGTGGCTTCAGTGTGATGGTTCAGCCGCTCCGGCCCCCAGTAATCCATCACCATGCCGAGATCGAAATAGTTGGAGTAGATCATCTCCTCGTCGCCGTCGCGATGGGCGTCGGTGCGGATCCCTTCCTCGACGCATTTGCGGCGGCGGATCGCCTCTTCCATGCGTGGGCTCAGGGTGATCGGTGACGTGCCGGACGGGCCGCCGAGACATTTCTGCATGCCAGCGGAGACGGCATCCAGCCCCCAGGCATCGGTTTCCAGCGCGTTCCCCCCCAGCGACGCGGTGGCGTCGGTGTAAAACAGCACGTCATAACGGCGGCAAATCGCGCCGAGCTCGGCCAGCGGCTGCAGCATGGTGGTGGAGGTGTCCCCCTGCACGGTCAGCAGCAGACGGGGACGAATACGTTTGATGGCATCCTCCACCTGATCCGGGGTAAACACCTCGCCCCACGGCACCTCGATGGTATGCACTTCCGCCCGGCAGCGGCGGGCGATTTCGCACAGCAGATGGCCGAAGCGGCCAAACACCGGCACCAGCACTTTATCGCCCGGGCGAATGGCCGACACCAGAATCGCCTCAATGCCCGCGCGGGAGGTGCCGTCCACCAGCATCGTCCAGCGGTTTTCGGTGCGGAACACCCCGCGATAGAGCGCCATTACTTCGTTCATATAGTGGGTCATCGCCGGGTCGTACTGACCAATCAGCTGGCTCGACATGGCGCGCAGCACGCGCGGATCGGCATTGATCGGCCCCGGGCCCATCAGCAGACGCTGCGGCGGATTAAGTTGCGGAAATTGAGCGATATCCATTGTTAAGTCCTTATCAGTTGAGGCCGCGCACGGAGGAGATGAACTGCTTCAGTTCGGTGGTCTGCGGGTTGGCGAAAAGCGTTTTGCTGTCGCCCTGCTCCCAGACTTTCCCCTGGTGCATAAACACCACGCGGTCGCCCACTTCGCGGGCAAAATTCATTTCATGGGTCACGAGAATCAGGGTCATCCCTTCTGCTGCCAGCTGCTCCAGCACCTTAAGCACTTCGCCCACCAGTTCCGGGTCGAGCGCGGAGGTGATCTCGTCACAAAGTAAGACTTTTGGCGACATCGCCAGCGCACGGGCAATTGCCACGCGCTGCTGCTGGCCGCCGGAGAGACTCGACGGGTAGTAATCCAGACGATCGCCGAGGCCCACTTTCTCCAGCATCTGCTGCGCCAGCGCCCGGCATTCGGCGGCGCTTTTCTTCAGCACCCGACGCGGGGCGAGCATCACGTTTTCCAGAGCCGTCATGTGCGGGAACAGGTTAAAGTTCTGGAACACCATCCCGACCGAGCGGCTGATTTCACGCGCCTGGGAATCCCGGTCGGTAATGGTCATGCCGCCAAGCTTGATGCTGCCGTCCTGATACCCTTCCAGACCGTTGATGCAGCGCAGCAGGGTGCTTTTGCCGGATCCGCTGCGCCCGATAATCGAAATCACCTGGCCCATGTCGATATCGAGATCGACCCCCTTCAGGACATGGTTATCGCCGTAGTACTTCTGCACCTGATTAATGGTGATGAGAGGCATTGAATTTAGTCTCCAGATAACGGCTGTAACGCGACAGCGGATAACACAGAATGAAGTAGCCCAGCGCCACCAGCGCAAAGACCTTAAACGGTTGATAAGTGACATTGGTGAGCATCGTCCCGGCTTTGGTCAGCTCGATAAAGCCGATGATTGACGCCAGCGCCGTGCCCTTAATCACCTGGACGGCAAAACCGACCGTCGGCGCAATCGCAATCCGCAACGCCTGCGGCGCGACCACCCGATAAAGCGTCTGGCCAAAGGTCAGCCCCAGACAGCGCGACGCTTCCCACTGCCCTTTGGGCAGCGCGCGAATGCTGCCAAACCAGATATCAAGCAAAAACGCGCTGGTGTAGAACGTGAGGGCCAGCGATGCGGCGGTCCATGGCGAGACATCGATGCCGAACAGCGCCACGCCGAAGAACGCCAGAAATAGCTGCATCAGCAGCGGTGTACCCTGAAACAGTTCGATATAGCCGCGGATCAGGCGCATGATCATTCGCCCGCCAGTGAGACGCAGCAGCAGCAGCGGCAGGGTCACCACCGCGCCGCCGACAAACGCCACCAGCGACAGCAGTATCGTCCAGCGCCCGGCCAGCAGCAGGTTGCGAATAATGTCCCAGTCGGTAAAGGTGGTCATCATGCCTGTACCCCCAGCCATTTGCGTCCTGCCGCCATCATCAGCTGACGCAGGGTAATCGACAGCGCTAAGTAAATCCCGGTTGTCACCAGATAAACCTCAAAGCTCAGAAACGTTCTGGACTGGATCAGGTTGGCGGCAAAGGTCAGCTCTTCATACGAGACCTGCGACACCACCGACGAGCCGAGCATCACGATAATGCACTGGCTCACCAGCGCCGGATAAATACGCTGTAGCGCAGGCGGTAACACCACGCGAATGAAGGTCTGGATGCGGGTCAGCCCCAGCACGCGTCCGGCCTCCCACTGCCCTTTGGGTGTCACCTGAATGCCCGCCCGGACAATCTCCGTGCTGTACGCGCCCAGATTGATCACCATCGCCAGCAGTGCCGCCTCACCCGCCGTCATCTTCAGCCCCATATTGGGCAGGCCAAAGACGATAAAAAACAGCTGCACCACAAACGGCGTGTTACGGATAATCTCCACGTAACCGCCCCAGATCCGGCTAAACCATGTCGCCCGCCCGCTGCGAATGGCCGCCCCGAAAATACCAATCGTCAGACCGCCCAGGGTCGCCATCACCGTCAACTGGATGGTGACCCACAGCCCGGCCAGCAGCGCCGGCCAGTGCGGCCAGAGCTCAGAGAAATGGAGTTGCTCTGTCATTGCCTTACACGCCAAGGCTTGCCGGCAGCGGCGCCTTGAGCCACTGCTCAGAGAAGCCGTTCAGGGTGCCGTCTTTAATACCCTGTTCAATCAGCGCATCCACTTTCGCCTTCAGCGCCGGTTCATTTTTCTTCAGCCCGATAAAGCACGGAGAATCTTTCAGCATAAAGCTCGGCACCGGGGCTTTCTCCGCGTTCTGGCGTGAGATGGCCGCCACCACGAGGTTGCCGGTGGCCACATACTGCACCTGTCCGGAAAGATACGCCGACAGCGTGGTGTTGTTGTCCTCATAGCGTTTTACATCTGCGTCTTTCGGCGCCAGGCTGGTCAGCACCATGTCCTCGACCGCGCCACGCGTCACGCCGATGGTTTTACCGCTCAGGGCGGCGGCATCTTTCAGCTCTGCGCCTTTCGGGCCAAACACCCCGAGGAAGAACGGCGCATAGGCGCGGCTGAAATCGATCACCTTTTCACGTTCCGCATTCTTACCGAGGCTTGAAATGACAAGGTCAACTTTGTCGGTTTGCAGATACGGCACGCGGTTGGCGCTGGTCACCGGGACCAGCTGCAGCTTGACCTTCATCTGTTTGGCCAGATAACGCGCCATATCGATGTCATAGCCCTGCGGCTGCAGATCGGTTCCGACCGAGCCAAACGGCGGGAAATCCTGCGGCACGGCAATGCGAATGGTGCCGCGTTTTTCGATATCCTGAAGCTGGTCCGCCTTTGCCGACAGGTTAGTGAACAGACAAACGGCCCCGGCCAGTGCAATCAACAATTTTTTCATGGTGCTTCCCCGTAACGTTAACATGAAACAAAAGATTCTTTGAATTGGATTTTGCAACTAATGTGCCAGATAAAGCGAAACGCGGGATTTTGTTGTAAAGCCTGATAAAACAAAGGCGGGGCGAAAAAGCTCTCTCTTTTTCGCCCCGCCTCACTGCACCATTTCAATGCAAAGCACCACACCGATGCCCCATTATCGTTGTTCGAGCTCGTCCAGGTGCTGATACAGGGTGGCGATCTCATGAATGCGCGGACGACCTTTATCGAGGATTTCATGCAGAAAGGCGTTTGCCAGCAAGTTGATCAGGCTATTGACCGAGGCGTAGCTGTCATAGGCTGAGACGCTGTCCAGCGGAGCACAGAGCTGCCAGCTCGCCAGCGGAAACAGGCTGTGCGCCTGCGGCTCGCACATCAGCAGCACCGGGATACCCCCGGCCTGAAGCTGCTGCAGCAGCGGGCGGATGATGCGCGGGCGGCGGCGAAACGCCATCATCACCACCAGATCGTCGGGGGTGAGATCCACCAGCTCTTCGCTCAGGCTCTGCCCGGGCTGCGGCAACACCAGCACCTGTCCGCGTGCCTGCAACAGCTGCTGACGCAGGTGCAGCGCCGCGGGATAGGCGTTACGCATCCCGATAATGACGATGCGCCTCGCCTTAACCATGCACGCCATCGCGTCGGCAAACTGCCGGGCATCCAGGGCATTCACCCACTGGGTCAGATTAGCCATCTCCTGCTTATAGTGACGCGCCAGCAGCGTATTGCCCTGCACCGCGTCGCGGTTGTCCGTCAGCGGCATACCGCTCTGGCGCAGGGTACGCAACTCATCGCGCATGTCTTTATACTTATCATAGCCCAGACGCTTAAACAGGCGGCTCACCGTGGCTTTCGACACTCCGCTCAGCTGTGCCAGCTCGGCGCTGTTGTAGCTGATCAGGTCGTCGAAGTGATCGAAAATAAAATCCACCACCCGCTGCTCCTGCGGCGACAGTGACGCGTATTGTGCTTTCAGTCGTTCATCAAGCTGTTCCATAACGCCTCTGTAACGTTTGTTTCATCTCTTGCTCTCTATTCATTAAGCATGCCAGCTTATCAGCCGGGATGACATGAAACTTTTCTTTCATACCTGGAACAGCTTTTGCAGCGCCTTGTGACTTTCAGGGTTATGAGGACTGTTCATGCAAAGTAATGTCTCCGTACACGGAATGGCGGTTGCCCCCCATCATCTTGCCAGCCAGAGCGCGCTGTCTGTGCTGCGCGATGGCGGTAGCGCGATTGAAGCGATGGTCGCGGCAGCGGCCACCATTGCCGTGGTCTATCCCCATATGAATGGCCTGGGCGGCGATGGCTTCTGGCTTATCGTGCCCCCCGGCGGCGAACCGATTGCCATCGATGCCAGCGGCGCGGCGGGATCGCTGGCGACGCTTGCCGCCTATGGCGATCTGACGCACATCCCCCACCGCGGCCCCCGTGCGGCGCTGACCGTGGCGGGTACCGTCAGTGGCTGGGCGGAGGCACTTAAGGTCTCACACGCGCTGACGGGCAACGCCCTGCCGCTGACGCGCCTGCTGGCAGATGCCATTGGCTATGCCCGCAATGGCACGCCGGTCACGGCCTCGCAGGCCACTGCCACCGCCAGTAAATTCGACGAACTGAAAGACCTGCCCGGCTTCGCAGAAACCTGGCTGGTAGACGGCAAACCACCGGAGGTCGGCAGCCGGTTTTATCAACCGGCGCTGGCCTCCACGCTGACGCAACTTGCCGAAGAGGGTCTGGAGAGTTTTTATCGTGGTCCGCTGGCGGCGCGTCTGGCCCGTGGGATGGAGACGCTCGGCCTGCCCATTACGCTGGCGGATTTGAACGCGCATGTCGCCCGGCGCACCACGCCGCTGAAATTAGCACATCAGCAGGGTGAGGTCTGGAACCTCGCCCCACCGACGCAGGGGCTGGTCTCGCTGGCGATCCTCGGCATCACCGACCGTCTGGCGATGGCCGATGCCGACGACGCCGGGACAGTGCACCGCATTGTGGAAGCCACCAAACTGGCCTTTGGCCTGCGCGATGCCCACATCACCGACCCGCGCGAGCTGAAAACCGATATCCAGAGCCTGCTGGATCCTGCGGCGCTTCAGGCGCTCGCCGACCGGGTTGACGATAACCATGCCGCGCCGTGGGGCACCGGCAAAGGCCCTGGCGATACGGTGTGGATGGGGGTGATGGATAACAGCGGCCTGGCCGTGTCGTTTATCCAGAGCATTTATCACGAGTTCGGCAGCGGGGTGGTGCTCCCGGATACGGGTATCGTCTGGCAGAACCGGGGGGCGTCGTTCAGCCTCGATCCCGCACATCTTCTGGCTCTCGCGCCGGGCAAACAGCCGTTCCATACCCTGAACCCGGCCGCGGCGCGTCTGAACGACGGACGGGTGATGGTCTACGGCTCCATGGGCGGTGACGGCCAGCCGCAAACTCAGGCCACGCTCTTTACCCGCTATGTGGTGCAGGGTCTGCCGCTGCAGGAGAGCATCTCCCGTCCGCGCTGGCTGCTGGGGCGCACCTGGGGACAAAGCTCAGACACCTTAAAGGTGGAAGGCCGGTTTTCCCCTGAAACGATCGCACGCCTGCAGGCGCTGGGTCACGAGGTGGAGATCTTCCCGGACTTTAGCGAAGCCATGGGCCACGCGGGCGCGATTGTCCGCCACCCGAACGGGCTGTTTGAAGGCGCATTCGACCCGCGCAGCAACGGCGCCGCCGCCGGATACTGAGGAGAAAACCATGACAACACAACAACCTGACTGGCATGCCTACCTGGCGCAGATGGAGGCCGTGCTGGGCGTTGAGCTGGATGACGCCCGCCGCGCGGAGCTTCAGCAGCAGTTTAGCCGCATTGCCGCCATGGCCGCCCCGCTGATGGCGCTGCCGCTTGATGACCGTCTGGAGATCGCAGGAGTATACAAAGCATGAGGCTACACAAGATGGGTATCAGCGCGATCCAGCAGGCGCTGAGTGCAGGCGAGTTAAGCGCCCGCGAGATCGCCCGTCAGACGCTGGAAGATATTGCGCGCATCAACCCGCAGATCAACGCCTGGACGGCGGTTACCGAAGCGCGGATGCTGGCCGAGGCAGAAAATATCGACACCCTGCGCCGGGAAAAGCGCCCCCTGCCGCCGCTGGCGGGCGTGCCTTACGCGGTAAAAAACCTGTTTGATGTGGCCGGGCACACCACCCTCGCCGGAGCCGAGCTGTTCAGCCAGCGTTCCGCTGCCAGCGCAGACAGCTTTGCGGTTCGCCAGCTACGCAGCGCAGGAGGACTGTTGTCCGGGATGGTCAATATGGATGCCTATGCCTACGGCTTTACCACGGAAAACAGCCACTACGGCGCCACGCGTAATCCGCACGATCTGACGCGCATTGCAGGCGGCTCCTCCGGTGGCTCTGCCGCCGCCGTCGCCGCCGGGCTGGTCCATTTTTCACTGGGTACCGACACCAACGGGTCGATTCGCGTCCCGGCGTCCCTGTGCGGAATTTACGGCTTAAAACCGACCTTTGGCCGCCTGTCACGCTCCGGCAGCCACCCGTTTGTCGCCAGTCTCGATCATATCGGGCCGTTTGCCCGCCGGGTGTGCGATCTGGCGTCCGTATACGATGCGCTACAGGGACGAGACACCAGCGACCCTTTTCAGGCAGAGTCCTCCCGCGAGCAGACCCGGCCTTTGCTCGATCGCGGTCTGGATGGTTTGCGCTGTGCCGTCCTCGGGGGCTATTTCAGCACGTGGTGTAACGACGACGCCCGGGAAGCCGTCGCGCGCGCGGCACGTGCTCTTGACGTCCAGGAGGAGCTGCAGTTCCCTGAAGCCGCGCTGTCCCGCTCTGCCGCGTTTATCATCAGCGCCTCCGAAGGGGGGAACCAGTACCTGCCGTCACTTCGCCGTGAACCGGAGCGTTTTGAACCACACTCCCGCGAACGCCTGCTGGCTGGGGCAATGATCCCTTCCGCCTGGTATATTCAGGCCCAGCGTTTTCGCGCCCACGCCCGACAGGCCTGTAAAGCGCTGTTTGAGCAGGCCGACGTGCTGATCGCCCCGGCAACCCCGCGCAGCGCCACGACGATTGGCGAGCAGACCATGGAGATTAACGGCGAGCCACTGCCGGTGCGCGCCAGCATGGGGATGCTGACGCAGCCGATTTCATTTCTGGGTTTGCCCGTCACCACCGTTCCGCTACGCACCGCCCAGGGGGCACCGATTGGTCTGCAACTCATCGCAGCACCGTTTAATGAACAAGCCTGCCTGCGCGTGGCGCGGGTCCTGGAAGCGAGCGGGATAACCGATGCCCGTCCTGCGGAGATGGCACAATGATGAATCACGACGACATTAACCTTCCCTGGGTGATGGCGGACGTCACGGCCGCGTTTTATCGCTATGAAGATGCGCTGGTGAGCAACAACATTGCGGTGCTGGATGAGTTGTTCTGGCACGACAAAAACACGGTGCGACTGGGCGCGGGGGAAAACCTCTACGGCATTGATGAAATCCGCGCCTTTCGGGCGGCGCGCCCCTCCGCCGGGCTGCAGCGGACGTTGCGCAATACCGTGATCACCACCTTCGGAGAAGATTACGCGGTGTGCAGCACCGAATTTACCCGCGAGGGGACGGAACGCATTGGCCGCCAGCAGCAGACGTGGGTGCGGTTTGCTTACGGGTGGCGCATTGTTGCGGCACAGGTGAGTGTGATGGTGTAACGCTGAAAAACCTGCCCGGTGGCGCTGCGCTTACCGGGCCTGCAATGTCCCGTATACCCTGCGGGTGCTGTAGGCCGGGTAAGGCGCAGCCGACACCCGGCACAATACGACACCGCTATTTCTGAAACGGATGCACGTCCCGCCAGTGGTCAGCAATCTGCTGGCGGGTACAAACCCACACCCGCTCGTGCTCCTGCACATAATCAAGGAACCGCTGTAGCGCGCGAAAACGGCCCGGACGCCCCAGCAGGCGGCAGTGCATGCCGATGGACATCATCTTCGGCGCGCTTTCACCCTCTTCATACAGCACGTCAAAGCTGTCTTTCAGATAAGTATAAAACTGCTCGGCGGTATTAAACCCCTGGGCGGTGGCGAAGCGCATGTCGTTCGCGTCCAGCGTGTAGGGCACGATCAGGTGCGGTTTATGGCTGCCATCGCTGCAGGCCACTTCCGTCCAGAAGGGCAAGTCGTCGCCATAGTAGTCGCTGTCGTAGTCAAAACCGCCGTGCTCGACCACCAGCTGGCGCGTGTTGGGGCTGTCGCGCCCGGTGTACCAGCCCGTAGGCGGCTTGCCAAACAGATCGGTCAGCACGTGCACCGCTTTGTGCAGATGTTCCCGCTCCTGGTTGATATCCATGTTCTGATAGTGGATCCAGCGCCAGCCGTGGCTGACCACGTCGTAATCCGCCGCCTTAATCGCCGCGACAATCTCCGGGTGACGCGCCAGCGCCATCGCCACGCCAAAGACCGTCAGCGGCAGGCCACGTTTCTGAAATTCATGATGAATTCGCCAGAACCCGGCGCGGCTGCCGTATTCGTACAGGGAGTCCATGGACATGTGTTTGTCGGGATAGCTGGCCGCTCCAATGATGTCCGAGAGAAACTGTTCCGACCCGGCATCGCCGTGCAGGACGTGGTTTTCTGCCCCCTCTTCATAATTGAGCACAAACTGCACGGCGATGCGTGCCTGATTCGGCCACTGCGCATGCGGCGGGTTGCCTGCGTAGCCACGCAGATCCCGCGGATAACCCTCTTCAAAAAGCCCCATTGCCACCCCCCAAAAATTAAAATGGATTCAATGCCTGAAAATGTCCGCTTAAGGGTTTGTTCTCCGGGAAGGCCAGATCCCCGTGCTTGCTGGTTGACAGCCCCAGCGCCACCAGCGATTCCACCATCTTCACCGCCGCACTGACGCCGTCGATCACCGGCACGTGCAGCTCGCGCGTCAGCTCCTGGGCGAGCGTTGCCATCCCGCCACAGCCCAGCACGATGGCGCCGCAGCCATCCTCTTTCAGGGCCTGTATACAGCGCGCGCGCACCTTCTCCTGCGCCAGGCCGCTGCCGTCTTCCAGCGCCAGCACCGGGAGATCAATCGCGTGCAGGGCCGCGCAATGATCCTGAAAGCCATACTGCTGCAGCAGATGACGGGCGATAATCAGCGTGCGCGGCAGCGTGGTGACGATGGAAAAGCGCGTCGCCACCAGCGTGGCCATGTGCATCGCGGCTTCGGCAATGCCGACAACCGGCCCTTGCGCCAGCTCGCGCGCGGCCAGCAGCCCTGGGTCGCCAAAGCAGGCAATCACGTGCCCTTCCACCCCCTGCTCTCTGCCTTTTTTGACTTGCTCAAGGACACCCACGGCGGCAATGGCTTCATCAAAATGGCCTTCGATTGAGGGCACACCCGCACTGGGGCAGACCGCGAGGATTTCCGTGCCCGGTGCAGCCACCGCGCGGGCGGCCGCGCCGATGGTTTCCGTCATTGCGAGGCTGGTATTGGGATTAATGACTTGTATACGGACAGACGACATTACGACTCCTTGTGGCTGGCGAACAGGCGGGCAAAATCGGGCAGGCATTCACCTGCCCGTTCGAAACAGAGGCTGGCGACGATGTGTTCAAAATGGTGCATTAAGGCATCACTGAGGGGTTGCAGCGCTTTCTGACGCAGCAGCTCCACAAGCTGTTCGTGGTCATTGCAGCGACACCCCTGACGCCACGGCGCACCCCAGGTGGCAATCACCAACGAGGAGCGCTGACTCAGGCGGGTCACCATCTCCGTCAGGACCTGATTGCCGGAGATGGCCTGCAGCTGAATATGGAAATTTGCGGAGTGGCGGATCGCCGCCGGGCCGTCGTAAGCCTCATGCGCCTGCTGCTCCTGACGGATGATTGACGCCAGCGCGGCCAGATGCGGCGGCTGACAGTGCGCCAGCACGTCCGGTAGATTGGCGACCTCCAGTAGCGCGCGGGTGCGGAAGATCTGCCGGGCCTCTTCGACCGTCGGGCTGGCAACGTGTGCACCACGTTTGGGCGTTAAGGTGACCATTTGCACAGCGGCGAGTCGCTGCAGCACCTTACGGATGCCCGTACGACTCACGCCAAAGACCTCCGCCAGCGCCTCTTCCGGCAATTTGCTTCCCGGCAGCAGTTGATGTTCGACAATCGCGGTCATCAGCGCCTGAAAGATGGATTCGTCTTTGTCTTGCAGGTCTGGCGCGGCGTGCAGACTGTTCACGTTGTTCATTAACCACTCCACTTTTTACTTTTCGCTATCGAATCGTATACATAAAAATAAAATATTGCATACAAGATTTATTATTTTGGCCTGGATCCTGCAACACCGTCTGCACTCCCACTCAACGGGTTTTCATTCACAGGAGCAGGTTTCATGCCAAACAGACAAAATATGCAACACGGTACGGCCACTGATTCCGGTGCGGTATACAGCCCACGGCTTTGCAATGAGGATTTGGCACCGACGCGTGACCAGAACTGGAGCTGGTACAACATCTTTTCTTTCTGGATGTCCGACGTCCACAGCATGGGGGGATACGTGGTCGCCGCGAGCTTCTTTACGCTCGGGCTGGCAAGCTGGCAGGTGTTGCTCTGCCTGCTGGTGGGAATTTGCATTGTGCAGTTGTGTGCCAACCTGGTGGCGAAACCGAGCCAGATGGCGGGCGTGCCGTATGCGGTGATCAGCCGTCAGGCCTTTGGTGTGTTCGGGGCGAACATTCCGGCGGTGATCCGCGGGCTTATCGCCTTTGCGTGGTACGGCATTCAGACCTATCTGGCCGCTAACGCCCTGATGCTGGTGGCGCTGAAGTTCTGGCCGTCGCTCTCGTCGCTCACCACCGGCGCGTTCCTCGGACTGTCGCACCTGGGCTGGGTCTGCTTTGCCATTATGTGGGTATTGCAGGCAATGGTCTTCTGGCACGGCATGAATGCCATCAAGCGCTTTATCGACATCGCCGGCCCGGCGGTGTATGTGGTGATGCTGGCGCTGGCAGGATGGATTGTATACAAGACCGGATTCGACGGGATCTCCTTTACCCTCGCCAGCAAATCCCTGAGCGCAGGCGAGCAGACCTGGCAGATGATCACCGCCACGGCGCTGGTGGTCTCCTACTTCTCAGGCCCGTTGCTCAACTTTGGTGATTTCTCCCGCTACGGCAAAAGCATGGGGGAAATCCGCCGCGGCAACCGCTGGGGCCTGCCGTTTAACTTCCTGCTGTTCTCCATCGTGACCGTGGTGATTGTCTCCGGTACCCAGTCGCTGTTTGGCCGCATGATCACCGACCCGATTGAAACCGTCAGCCGCGTGGGCAACGATCTGGCGGTGGCGATTGGTCTGTTGACCATGATCACCGCCACCATCGGGATTAACATCGTGGCCAACTTCGTCTCCCCGGCGTTTGATTTCTCTAACTGTTCCCCGCAGAAAATCAGCTTCCGCACCGGGGGAATGATTGCCGCCGTCGGCTCGATCCTGTTAACCCCGTGGAACCTGTTTAACTCCCCGGAGCTTATTCATTACACCCTGGATGTGCTGGGGGCGTTTATCGGTCCGCTGTTCGGTATCCTGATTGCCGATTTCTACCTGATTAAGCGTGGCAAGGTATCCGTGGACGACCTGTTCGATGACACGCCAGAAGGGAAATACTGGTACCGCAACGGCTTTAACCCGAAAGCCATCGGCGCGCTGATCCCCTCGGTTGCCGTCGGGCTGGTGATAAGCTTCATCCCGGCGCTGCATGAGGTGGCAAACTTTAGCTGGTTCATTGGCGTGTTCCTTGGCGGGGTAACCTACCGCTGGCTGGCGCGCGAAGAGCGCGAAGGGGCGTCCGCCGCTCACTTCACGGCACGCGAGGCCACGCAAACAATCAGACAGGAGCCGTGATGGATTACCAGACTGCGATACGCGGTGCATTTTTCGATATCGCCCGGGTCTGCGACAGCGCAGACCTGATTGCCGAACATGCGCGCTACCAGGAGGACGGCCTGCTGTTTATTTACCACGGGAAAATCGTGGCGCTCATGGCCTGGCAGGATGGAGAGCAATATCTTGACCCGCACAAGGGTTACACCGACCTGCGCGGCAAACTGCTGCTGCCCGGCTTTATCGATACCCACGTTCATTACCCGCAGACCGAGATGATCGGCGCCTTCGGCGAGCAACTGCTGGAGTGGCTGACCACCTATACGTTTCCGGTGGAGAGCCAGTTTGCCGACGAGAGCTACGCAAAAGAGATTGCAGAATTTTTCATAAATCAACTGGTGAGCCACGGCACTACCACCGCACTGGTGTTTTGCACACTGCATCCGCAATCGGTGGATGCGCTGTTTACCGAAGCATCGCGCCTGAATATGCGCCTGATCGCCGGGAAGGTGATGATGGACCGGCACACCCCGGACTACCTGACCGAAACGGCACAACAGAGCTACCAGCAGACGCGGGATCTAATCCAGCGCTGGCACCACCATGGACGGCTGGGGTATGCCATTACGCCACGCTTTGCGCCCACCTCATCACCGGAACTGCTGGCGGCGGTGCATTTACTCAGAGAGGAGTTTCCGGACACCTGGCTGCAGACCCATCTGAGCGAAAACCCGAACGAAGTGGCCTGGGTTAATGACCTGTGGCCGGAGCATGAACGTTATCTGGATGTCTATCACCACTACGGCCTCACCGGCGAGCGCAGCGTGTTTGCTCACGGGATCCATCTGCACCACAGCGAGTGGCAGTGCCTGCACGACACCGGATCGGCGGTGGCGTTTTGTCCTACTTCCAATCTGTTTCTTGGCAGCGGGCTGTTTCGGTTACCCGCCTGCTGGCAGCACAAGGTGCGGATGGGTATCGGCACCGACGTCGGCGCGGGTACCACCTTCAGTATGCTGCGCACGCTGGGGGAAGCTTACAAGGTGGGTCAGTTGCAGAGCTATCGCCTGCGCGCCAGCGAGGCCTTTTATCATGCCACGCTGGGTGGCGCGCATGCCCTGCGTCTGGATGACAAAATTGGCAATTTCGCTCCAGGCAAAGAGGCCGATTTTATCGTGATCGACCCGGCCGTCACCCCGCTGCAGCGCCTGCGTAGCGGGCGCTGCAAGGATATCTACGAGCAACTGTTTGTGCTGATGACCCTGGGCGACGAGCGTAATATCAGCCAAACCTGGGTCAACGGCGAGCCAGTGTGGTCAGCTGCCGCGGTAGGTTGACCAGCCGCCAGGGGCAATCACAAACGGCAGATGGAAGTGCTCATCTGCCGTTTCGCCGATAAGAAAATCAATCTGCGCGCAGGGATAGAGCGTGTCGCGCCCCGTTTCGCTAAACCAGGCGCCAGTCTCGGCCACCAGCCGATAGCGGCCCGCAGGCAGGACGGGAACAAATTCGGTGATGCGGCCCTGCGCGTTGGTCACGCCAGTTGCGATGATCTCCGCGTCCTGTTCAAGACGTACCGTCACCCCCTGCGCGGGTTTGCCCGTCGAGATATCCAGAATATGTGTACTGAGCGTGCTCATGCGCCAATGACTCCTTCCAGTCGTAATAAGGTAATTTCCCGCAGCTGATCCAGTGCGGCCTGCACCTCCTGCGCATCGCTGTTTTCCAGCCGCGCGTTCAGGGCCTGCAGGATCTCCTCCCCGCTGCGGCCTTTGGCGCGGATCAGAAAGACGCGCCCGAAACGGCTTTCGTAGCGGGCATTGCCTGCCCGTAACGCCTCAGCAAGCCGGGCATCATCATGATTCACCGCTCCCTGCTCCCGACGCGACAGCGCCGCCTCCGCCTGCGTGCCCATGGGCTTCTCACCGATGCGCGGATGCGCGCTCAGGGCCTGCGTGAGCGCGTGTTCATCCCAGCTTTTCGTCAGCGCCTGGGCCGCGTTAAACAAAACCTCCCGGCTCGGATAAGGCCGCCCGGCGACCAGCGCCTCGGCCCAGCCGGGAATGGCCACGCAAGGGTGTAATAGCGTAAGCACCTCTTCGTGACTCCGGTAATTAAAATCGTCCAGCGTTATCATGGTTCCTCCCGTGTCATCATCGTCCCTGAACATTGCACAAAACACGCCACTCTTGCCTGAGGCCTGAAACAGTTGATTCCTGATCCCTAAACCGGAAATTATTGATTCATAAAAAGGCATTCCCACCGCGATAACGCACCTTAGCAGTGCAAACATCCCTCCCACAACGCCCTTTACCGCACTCTGCAGCCTGGTACGCAAATTGCTGATGTTAATGACACCCGGCAAAAGGAGAGAAGCATGAAAGCAATCGTCATTGGTGCGGGCATTGGTGGCCTGAGCGCCGCTGTCGCGCTGGAAAAGGCGGGCATCGACTGTACCGTGTTTGAAGCAGTAAAAGAGATCAAACCCGTTGGCGCGGCCATCTCCATCTGGCCCAACGGGGTGAAATGCATGCAGCACCTCGGCATGGGCGACATCATTGAGACATACGGCGGGCCAATGCGCTTTATGGCCTACAAGGATCACCGGCGCGGCGACACGTTGACCCGCTTTAGCCTGGCCCCGCTGGTGGAGCGCACCGGGGGACGCCCCTGCCCCGTCTCGCGCGCTGAACTGCAGCGCGAGATGCTGGACTTCTGGGGTCGCGAGCGGGTGCAGTTCGGCAAGCGCGTCGAACACGTCCGGGAAGATGATGCTGGCGTCAGCGTAACATTTACCGACGGCAGCACGGCGACGGGCGATTTTCTGATTGCCGCCGACGGCAGCCATTCGGCGGTGCGCCCGTACGTGCTGGGGTATACCCCCGAGCGCCGCTACGCCGGTTACGTTAACTGGAACGGACTGGTGAAGATTGATGAAGAGATTGCCCCCGCCCACCAGTGGACCACGTTCGTGGGAGAAGGCAAGCGTGTGTCGCTGATGCCCGTCTCCGGTGGCCGCTTCTATTTCTTTTTTGATGTCCCGCTTCCCCTCGGTCTGGCGGAAGATCGCACCACCCTCAGAGCCGATCTCACGGGTTACTTCCGCGGCTGGGCGCCGCCGGTGCAGAAGCTGATCGCCGCGCTGGATCCGAATACCACCAACCGCATAGAAATCCACGACATTGAGCCCTTCGACAGCCTGGTACGCGGCCACGTGGCGCTGCTCGGCGATGCGGCGCACAGCACCACGCCGGATATCGGCCAGGGCGGCTGCGCGGCGCTGGAGGATGCGGTGGTGCTGGGTGATTGTCTGCGCGAAAACCACAACATTACTCTGGCGCTGCGGCAGTACGAAGCCCTGCGCTGTGACCGGGTACGCGACCTGGTGCTGAAGGCTCGCAAGCGCTGTGACGTCACGCACGGTAAAGATATGGCGTTAACCAGAGCCTGGTATCAGGAGCTGAGAGAGGAGACCGGGGAGCGCATTATCAACGGTTTGTGCGACACCATTCAGGGCGGACCATTAGGCTGAACGTAAGAGGAATACACATGAATAAAGCACCTGTACCACCCGCCCATTGCACGTTTGAGCCAGAGGACTGGCTGCGTCTGGCAAAGTGCTGGCATCCGGTTGCGCGCGCCTGCGACATTGGCGCGGCGCCGGTTAAGGCGACCCTGCTGGACGAAGCGCTGGTTATCTACCGCGTGAAAGGCCAGGTCGTGGTCGCCCGCGATGTTTGTCCACATCGCGGCGTGCCGTTGACGCTGGGCTTTCATGATGAGCACGGGATTATCTGCCCCTACCATGGCCTGCGCTTCGGGGAAGATGGCCGCTGCAACCGTATTCCCTCCAGCCCCGACCAGCCGGTACCGGCGAAGCTGAACCTGATTAACTACGCCGTGGAGGAGCGCTTTGGCTTGATCTGGACGTGTCTGGCGTTTGACCCGGATAACCCGATGCCGCTGCCCACCATGCCGCACTGGGATGACGACGGCTTTCAGCAGATCAACTGTCCGGCGTTTGAGGTGAATGGCTTCGCTGGCCGCCAGGTGGAAGGATTTTTGGATGTGGCGCATTTTGCGTGGATCCACACCAGCACCTTTGCGGACCCGGATAACCAGCTCGTCCCGACCTATCAGCCACAGGAAACACCGTTTGGTTTTGTAGCGGACTACTGGAGTTCGGTGAGCAATTATCCCGCCAGCGCTGACGTGCAGGCGCCCGAAGGCTTCCAGTGGCTGCGCCATTTTGAAATGCATTTGCCGTTTACCGCCACCCTGACGATCCATTTTCCGGGCGAATCCCGGCTGGTGATCATGAACGCCGCGTCGCCGGTCTCGTCACGCGTCACCCGCATGTTTGCCCCGATTGCGCGTAACTTTGATCTGCATATTCCGGTGGAAGAGGTGCATGCCTTTAACCTGCGGATTTTTGAGGAAGACCGCCTGATGGTCGAGACCCAGCGCCCGGAAAGTTTGCCGTTGGATCTGACCCTTGAAGCCCATATTCCCGCGGATAAAAGCTCGATTGCCTATCGCCGGGGGCTGAAAAAGATGGGTTTTGGCGCGTTTTTCCTGGTCTGATGGAGGGCTGTCATGAGTGATATCTTAAGCGTTATCGTCGACGGGCTGTGGCGTCAGGGGAACAAAAGCCTCGCCGTCAGGCTGGTGGCGGAAAACGGTGAAGCGCTGCCTGAGTGGCAGCCCGGTGCGCATATCGACGTGCATTTACCCTGCGGGGTTATACGTCAGTATTCCCTGACCGGCCCATGCGGGAGTGAAGGCTATCTGATCTGCGTGGGCCGGGAAACCGCATCGCGCGGCGGGTCGCGCTATATTCATGAGACGCTGCGTCCCGGTCAGACGCTGCTGATCTCCGCGCCGCGCAATCTGTTTGCCCTGCAGGAGGCCGAACGGGTGTTGCTGCTGGCTGCGGGGATCGGGATTACGCCACTGTATGCCATGGCCCTGCAGCTGGAAGCAGCCGGAACCCCGTTCACTCTGCACTATTATGTCAAACACGCTGACAGCGCGGCTTTCGCCCGCGAGCTGGCGCAGTTTGAGCATGGTAAGTGCGTTATCCATACCACCAGCCCACGCACGTTGCTGGCAGAGCATATCCCGATGGCCGCGGCGGGTCTTCACGCCTGGGTCTGTGGCCCGGCCGGGTTTATGGAAAAAGTACGTGAGGTGGCGACGGCGAAAGGCTGGGATGGCGCCACGATCCACAGCGAGGCGTTTCAACCCGCTGCGCCTGATACCGGCGCTGAAAGCGGCGAGATCTTCACGATTAAACTGGCCTCCACCGGAAAGCGCTGGCCTGTGCCCGCAGATAAAACCATTGCTCAGGTGCTGCAGGAAAACGGTGTGGCCGTACCGCTCTCCTGCGAGATGGGGATCTGCGGTGCGTGTCTGACACCGGTGATTGACGGCGTGGTGGATCACCGGGACAGCGTACAGTCAGAGGCAGAGAAAAACGCCCCGAACCCGCATGTGGCGCTGTGTTGCTCAAGAAGTCATTCCGCTGAGCTGGTGATTGGGCTGTAAAACGAAAAAACCCTGCGATAGTGCTATCGCAGGGTTTTCGAATTTGGCGGAAGCGTAGAGATTCGAACTCTAGAACCCTTTCGGGTCGCCGGTTTTCAAGACCGGTGCCTTCAACCGCTCGGCCACGCTTCCAAAGTGAGGCGCACTATAAACATCTCTGAGCATGATGTAAAGCGTGAAATTGCATAAAGTTACACTTGCTCACCATCACCCCGCCCTCTGGCGTCATGACTCACTTCGGCGACGTTAATCTGGATGTGAAGTTTCCCTCTCATTACAGGCACCGGCAAATGTCCGGCAGGCAGCGTGTTGCGCTCAATCACAATATATGTATTATGTTATAACATAACAATTTAGGATTGATTTTTATGCTTCTGAAAAAAGGGTTATTACTGACAGTACTGCTGGCCATGGCACCAGCCACGTTTGCAGCAACAACTTACCCGCTGACGATTGAAAATTGCGGCGTCAGGCAGACCTTTACGCAAGCGCCACAGCGCGTCGTTACCGTGGGTCAGCATGAAACGGAATTGCTGCTCGCGCTGGGGCTGGAAAAATCTGTCGCCGCAACCTCAGTCTGGTTCGGCAAACTCCCGGATTCGCTGGCTGATGCCGGAAAAAAACTCCCCCGGCTTGCGGATAACTCCCCCTCTTTTGAAGCCGTGGTGGGACAAAAACCGGAACTCGTCCTCGCTCAGTATCACTGGCATATTGGCCCGCAGGGCGAGGTGGGAACACGCGAGCAGTTTGCATCACTGGGGATTAAGACGTGGATCTCCCCTGCCGACTGCACGGACAAAACGGTGACGGCAACCTCAAACGCTGACGGAGCACGGAGCACGCCGTTTTCACTGGCAGAAATAAAACACGAAGTCACAGACCTGGCCGCCATCTTTGATGTTCCCGCGCGTGGCGAGCAGCTCAATCGTGAGCTGACAGAACGGATTCAGAAAGCGCAGGCGCGCATCTCAGCAAAACCCCTGAAGGTTGTCTTTTGGTTTTCAAGCAGCCGCCTGAATGGCGATCCCTGGGTGGCAGGGAATTACGGCGCGCCTGGCTGGATAAGCCGCACGCTGGGGTTAAAGAACGTTATTGACTCGCATGATGAATGGCCCGCTGTCACCTGGGAACATATTGCCCAAATGCAGCCAGACGTTATCGTCATCGCTCAGATGTCACGCAGGCTCTACCCTGCCGATGACGCCGCGATAAAAGAGGCCTTTTTACGACGCGATCCGGTGACAAGAAACATTCCGGCGGTCAGGAATAATCAGATTATTGTGGTGCCCGCAATGTCGTTAAACCCTTCTTTGCGTAACGTCGACGCGGTTGAGCTTATCAGCGATCGGCTGGCTTCATTCCAGGGCGAATAATGAGTCATGTATCTTCTCCCCGCCGCCAGCAGGGGTTAATGGCGTCAGGCGCCGTGGCATTGCCGCTGATGCTGGTCTTTGCCGCAAGTATCGGCGATATGCCGGTATCGTATGCCGTTACCGGAAAAGCGATCCTCAATGGTCTTGGGCTGACTGCATACGTTCTGCCGCAACCCGAGGAAGGCATCGTCTGGCAGTACCGCATGAGCCGCGCATTAATGGCAGCATGCAGCGGCGGCGGCCTGGCGCTGTGCGGGCTGGTGCTCCAGTCAATACTGCGCAACCCCCTGGCGGAGCCCTATCTGCTGGGCATCTCCGCAGGCGCTTCGCTGGGGGCCGTCTGCGTGATGCTGCTCGGTATCGGGGGGAGCGTGATTGGCGTGAGCAGCGGTGCGTTTGTTGGCGCCTGCGCCGCTTTTGCGCTCATCATGTTGATTACAAACGGCATGAGCGCAAGCCCGTCGCGCATTTTGCTGGCAGGCATTGCGGGCACACAGCTCTTCAACGCCATGACCGCGTATATCGTCAGCACCTCCGCCAATGCCGAGCAGTCGCGTAGCGTTATGTTCTGGTTAATGGGCAGCCTGAGCGGTGTGCGCTGGCCAGACGCGCTGCTGGCGCTGGCCGTTACGTTGACGGGCCTGCTGATGGTATGCCTCTTTTCGCAGGCGCTGGACACCTTTACCTTTGGAGACGAGGTCTCTACCACCCTCGGGATTCCGGTGACCGCCGTACGAATTATCCTGTTGCTGACCTGCGCGTTCGTCACCGCAACCCTGGTCAGTGCCATAGGCGCAGTGGGATTTGTGGGTCTGGTCATTCCTCATGTGACGCGCATGCTCAGCGGTCCGGGCCATCGCCGCACGATCCCGCTGACGTTTCTTATCGGCGCGCACTTTATGATCCTGGCCGATGTCGTGTCACGCACGCTGATTGTGCACCAGGTGCTTCCCATCGGCGTGGTGACGGCACTGGTGGGCGCACCTGTCTTTGTGGCGCTGCTTTATCAAAACCGGAAGGAGCATCCATGAATATTTCCGTCTCCGGGTTAAGTGTGACCCGACAAGCACAGACAGTGCTTGAGGATATCGATCTCGACCTGTCATCCGGGCAGATTGTCGGCCTGTTAGGGCCAAACGGCTCGGGCAAATCAACGCTGTTACGCTGTCTTGCCGGGCTGTTTCCACACCACAGTGAACGCGTCGCGCTTAATGGCACGTCGCTTAGCGTGATGCCGTTAAAAACGCGCGCGCGGCAGTTAGCTTTCGTCCCACAACATGCCGACGTTGAGGGAGAACTGACCGTCGAGGAAATCGTGCGGCTGGGACGTACGCCTTACCGGAAGGCGTTTCAGAGAAGCACTCGCGATGATGATGTGGCGGTGGAAGAGGCGATTAGCCTCATGCGGCTATGCGGATTACGCCAGCGGCGGTGGCAGCAACTGTCTGGTGGGGAGCGTCAGCGAACCCAGATAGCGCGAGCGCTGGCACAGCAGCCCCGGGTGTTGCTGCTTGATGAGCCGACAAACCACCTGGACATTCAGCACCAGCTGGAGCTGATGCGACTTATATCGCAACTGCCTCTTACGGTGGTGGTGGCGCTGCACGATCTCAATCTGGCGGCTAACTACTGCCAGCGGCTGATCCTTCTGAAGGCCGGGCGTATCGCGGCCACGGGCGCGCCTGCGGAAGTGCTCACCCCTGAAAATATCGAGCAAACCTGGTGTGTCAAAGCGAGCGTCTACAGGGCAGACGCCGGGATGACGATCGGCTACAACATGGGTGGCATGGCGGAGGTGTAGAGCCAAAGCAAAAAACCCTGCGATATTGCTATCGCAGGGTTTTCGAATTTGGCGGAAGCGTAGAGATTCGAACTCTAGAACCCTTTCGGGTCGCCGGTTTTCAAGACCGGTGCCTTCAACCGCTCGGCCACGCTTCCTAATTGAGGCGAACTATAAACACCTCACCGCAGGCTGTAAAGAGCACGCGCATTCGTTCGCTTTAAAAATAGCCAAATTACGTTTAATCGGTTGAATAGACAACATATTGGCCATTTTGCCAGCATAATATCCAGCGATTGCCTTAGTGTTTTTTGATGTACATATCTTTCGTGTAGTAGTACCCGAGCTTATCCGGCGTGAATCCCCCCACCCACGGCTTCACCAGGTGCGTACGAACGTAGTGATAGACAGGGATCGCCGGCACATCACGCCCCAGCAAATCCTCTGCCTGTTGATAAAACTTACCGCGCTCTTGTGCCGTTTTCGACTTCGCGGCATTCACCAGCGCTTGATCGTACTCAGGATTGCTGTACTGCGTGGTGTTTTGGCTATCCCCGGTACGGAAGTTATTCAGGAACGTGGAGGCATCATCATAATCGGCAATCCAGGCGTAGCGCACCGCGTCAAAGTTATGGGTGTGCATGGTATCGAGCATGGTTTTCCACTCCTGGTTCTGCAGCTTCGCCTCGACGCCGAGATTTTTCTTCCACATTGAGCTGGCAGCAATCGCGATACGCTGGTGCGTTTCAGAGGTGTTATACAGCAGATTAAAACTCAGTGGATGGCTGGCGTTATACCCGGCCTCTTCGAGCAGTTTTTTCGCCTCGGCAATTCGTTTGTCCCGCGGCCAGCTGGCGTAATCCGGGTTCTGTAACTTAACGCCACCAATGTCCGGCTGGCTGATAAGCCACGCCGGACGCTGCCCCTGCCCCATCACTTTATCTGCGATGATGTCTTTATCGAGCGCCATATTGAGCGCCTTACGCACGCGCGCATCGTTGAACGGCGGACGGGCGGTGTTGAATTCGTAATAGTAGGTGGCAAGCTGCGGAGAGACATCCAACTGACTGCCCAGCGTTTTCTTAAGCTGGGCGAACTGGTTGACTGGCACCGTGTAGACAATATCGATTTCTCCCGCTTTATAGCGGTTCACATCAGCCGCCTCGGAGGTGATAGGCAGATATGTCACCTTGTTGATCACGGTATGGGCATTATCCCAGTAGCGCGGGTTACGCTCCGCCACAATGCGTTCGTTAACTACCCATGAGGACAGCTTATAGGCGCCGCTGCTGACGATGTGCTCGGGCTTGGTCCACTTATCGCCGAAACGCCCCACCAGGACTTTATCTATCGGCACCAGAGACGGGTGTGCCAGCATCGCCAGGAAAGCAGCATTAGGCTGCGAAAGCGTGACTTCCAGCGTGGTGTCATTGATGGCTTTCACGCCCAGCGTATCGGGCGCTTTTTTGCCTTCGGCAATTTCATTACCGTTGACAATAAGCATGCTTCCGGGATAGCTGGCATACGGTGAGGCGGTTTTTGGATCGACCAGTCGCTGCCAGCTCCAGACGATATCTTCCGCGGTGATGGCGGTACCGTCGCTCCAGGTGATGCCCGGACGCAGATGGAACGTCCAGACGGTGTTGTCCTTGTTCTCCCATTTTTCCGCCAGCCGTGGCTGGATTTCACCCGCCGGGGAGACACTGACCAGCCCGTCGAATAAATCGCTGATAATATTGAATTCGACATCGCTTTCGACTTTATGCGGGTCGAGCGAAGCGGGTTCACTTCCGTTATTCCTGACCAGTTCCTGCTTATCGGCCAGCTGCGTTCCTGCCGGCACGTTAGCCGCCCAGGTTGCCGTGCTGGCGCACAGGATCCCGGCCGCCAGTAAAGAGAGTGTAAAGTGAATGCGTGTTTGTGGTTTCATTTCCTTCGCCTTATTGTCTGTTTTGTGACGATCCGGAAATAACTCTTAGCGGCCTTATGGTAATAAGGCAATATTTTTCAGTAACCTATAAGAGCTTGATCTGATTAATTGTGCCAAACCGCTGTTCATACTGATGAAACGTCTTTTTGCAGAAGAAATAACCAGCTCCGGCGCTAACCTGCTGAGTAAAGATGGGTAAAACCACTTTGAGACTGGCGCGCCGTTTCCTATTCTTTCCGTTAATTACATCTGTCATAAGAGAGTGACTCATGGATCGTATAATTACTTCCTCACGCGACCGCACATCGCTACTCAGCACCCACAAGGTGCTGCGCAATACGTACTTTATGCTCAGCCTGACGCTGGCGTTTTCGGCGATCACCGCCACCGCCAGCACCGTGCTGATGCTGCCGTCTCCGGGGCTGATCCTGACGCTGGTGGGGATGTACGGTCTGATGTTCCTGACCTACAAAACCGCTGACAAACCGGTCGGTATTCTTTCCGCGTTCGCCTTTACCGGCTTCCTGGGTTATATCCTGGGGCCAATCCTGAACGCATACCTGTCTGCCGGCATGGGTGATGTGATCGGTATGGCGCTGGGCGGCACCGCGCTGGTCTTCTTCTGCTGCTCCGCCTACGTGCTAACCACCCGAAAGGACATGTCCTTCCTCGGCGGTATGCTGATGGCAGGTATCGTGGTGGTGCTGATTGGTATGGTGGCTAACATCTTCCTGCAGCTCCCTGCCCTGCACCTGGCGATTAGCGCGGTGTTTATCCTGCTGTCATCCGGCGCGATCCTGTATGAAACCAGCAACATCATTCACGGCGGTGAGACCAACTACATCCGCGCCACCGTGAGCCTGTATGTGTCGCTGTACAACATCTTCGTCAGCCTGCTGAGCATCCTGGGCTTCGCCAGCCGGGATTAAGCCAGAGTGTTGTGTACCGAGCCCCGCTTATGCGGGGCTTTGTTTTTTGGTACACTGCGGCGGTTTTTGACTGATGCGTGAATAACTATGTTGAGCTTTGAAGGTAAAGAGATCGAAACCGATAACGACGGTTATCTGAAAGACAGCCACCAGTGGAGCGAGGCGCTGGCGGAAGTGATTGCAGAAAAAGAGGCGATCGCGCTCTCCCCTGAGCACTGGGAAGTGGTGCGCTTTGTGCGCGAGTTCTATCTCGAATTCAATACCTCTCCGGCTATCCGGATGCTGGTTAAAGCCATGGCCAATAAATTCGGTGAAGAGAAAGGCAACAGCCGCTATCTGTATCGTCTGTTCCCGAAAGGCCCGGCCAAACAGGCCACCAAAATTGCCGGCCTGCCTAAACCGGTGAAATGCATTTAGTAGCGAATACCGAAGTTCATGTATTCCCGGCCGGGTTGATGCGGTTCGGTTAAGACCTTATCAACCCGGGCACTGCGCGGCCCACCCGCTTTCAGCCACGCCAGCAGTTTTTCAACCTGCTCTGCCTCGCCACAGGCGACCACCTCAACGCTGCCATCATCCATGTTTCGCGCATATCCCGTTAGCCCAAGCTGAACGGCCTCGCGCTGCGTGCTGTAGCGAAAGCCCACGCTCTGAACGACGCCGTGAACCCAGGCGATAGTGCAGACTTTTGACATCTTCCTTCTCCTTATCCGTCTGGCGCGTTGCATTTCCCCGGCGAACTCGGGAAAATGGCGGCCATTTTCTTGAATCGACAGAATAGCAAATTATGAGTGTACGTTTAGTGTTGGCCAAAGGGCGCGAGAAGTCATTACTGCGCCGTCATCCCTGGGTCTTTTCCGGCGCGGTTGCCCGTATGGAAGGTAAAGCCAGCCTCGGTGAAACCATTGATATTGTTGACCATCAGGGGAAATGGTTAGCACGAGGCGCCTACTCGCCAGCCTCCCAGATCCGCGCGCGCGTCTGGACCTTCGACAAAGATGAAACCATCGATATCGACTTCTTCGTGCGTCGTTTGCAGCAGGCGCAGCAGTGGCGCGACTGGCTGGCCAAACGCGATGGTCTGGACAGCTACCGCCTGATTGCCGGAGAGTCCGACGGTCTGCCGGGCGTGACCATTGACCGCTTCGGTAACTTCCTGGTTCTGCAGTTACTGAGCGCTGGGGCGGAATACCAGCGCGCCGCGCTGATAAGCGCCCTGCAGTCTCTGTTCCCGGAGTGCGCCATCTATGACCGCAGCGATGTGGCTGTGCGTAAAAAAGAGGGAATGGAACTGACCCAGGGTCCGGTGACCGGCGAACTGCCGCCTGCCCTGCTGCCTATCGAAGAACACGGCATGAAGCTGCTGGTGGATATTCAGGGTGGTCATAAAACGGGCTATTACCTCGACCAGCGTGACAGCCGTCTGGCCACGCGTCAGTACGTTGCCGACAAACGCGTGCTCAACTGCTTCTCTTACACCGGCGGCTTTGCGGTATCGGCTTTAATGGGCGGCTGCGCGCAGGTGGTGAGCGTGGATACGTCTCAGGAAGCGCTGGATGTGGCAAAACAGAACGTCGAGCTGAACAAGCTGGATCTGAGCAAAGCCGAATTCATTCGCGACGACGTCTTCAAACTGCTGCGTAAATATCGCGATCAGGGTGAGAAGTTTGACGTTATCGTGATGGATCCGCCTAAGTTTGTGGAGAACAAAAGCCAGCTGATGGGTGCCTGCCGCGGCTATAAAGATATCAACATGCTGGCCATTCAGCTGTTGAACCCAGGCGGCGTGCTGCTCACCTTCTCCTGCTCTGGACTGATGACCACAGATTTATTTCAGAAAATCATCGCCGATGCCGCAATAGATGCTGGTCGTGATGTACAATTTATAGAGCAGTTCCGTCAGGCAGCCGATCACCCGGTGATCGCTACCTACCCGGAAGGGCTGTATCTGAAAGGGTTTGCCTGTCGCGTCATGTAACTTGAAAAGAGAAATATTGCCCGCACATAGAGTGTAAGTAGTGTTTCCCGGGAGGTGACTATGATTGCCAGCAAATTCGGTATCGGCCAGCAGGTCCGCCACACTTTGCTCGGGTATTTGGGTGTGGTCGTGGATATCGACCCGGAGTATTCCCTTGATGAACCGTCGGCGGATGAGCTGGCGGTGAACGCAGAGCTTCGCGCCGCACCCTGGTACCATGTGGTGATGGAAGGTGATGATGGACAACCCGTCCATACTTATCTTGCTGAGGCGCAGCTAAGCAGTGAATTGCAGGATGAGCATCCGGAGCAACCCACGATGGATGAACTGGCTCAGACTATCCGCAAACAGTTACAGGCTCCGCGCCTGCGGAACTAAGCGTGTAAAAAAAGCCCGATAACGGGCTTTTTTTTATGACTTTGTCAGCCCCAGCCGGGGGATTTCAATCGCCGGACAGCGGTCCATCACTACCTTCAGCCCCGCCTCGCGCGCCAGCACCGCAGCCTGTTCGTTAATAACGCCTAACTGCATCCACAGCGTTTTCGCACCGATGGCAATGGCCTCCTGCGCCACGCCCCATGCAGCCTCGGAATTACGGAACACATCCACCATATCCACCTTTTCCGGTACGTCGTTTAGCGTGGCGTATCCTGGCTGGCCCAGCAAGGTCTTACCGGCCACTTTTGGTGACACAGGGATAACATGGTAGCCCTGATCGAGAAGGTACTTCATTACCCGATAGCTTGGACGATCCGGTTTATCGCTCGCCCCCACCAGCGCAATGGTGCGTGTGGACGTCAAAATCTCGGCAATATCATTCTCTTTCATGCTTTTCCTCCTGGCTTTTTAACAAGTGTATGTCAAAGCGCACATCTCAACCATCCATCCCATACAGATGTATGAGAGCAAAAGGCCAGAATATGTCTATATGTTAGTAAACATGATTATCGACAAATTTAGATACATTATCGCGGTAAGCGAACGTAAACAGGAGCCCCTATGAAAGCCGGCCTTGCCACTGCTGTGATTGCGTTAGTGATGCCGGTTTGCGTTTTTGCAACCACGCTGCGGCTTTCTTCTGACATTGACCTGCTGGTGCTGGACGGGAAAAAAGTCTCCAGTTCGTTATTACGCGGTGCCGACAGCATCGAACTGGATAACGGCCCTCATCAGGTGGTGTTCCGGGTGGAAAAAACCATCCGCCTTGCTAATCATGAACAACGAACGTACCTCTCTCCTCCGCTGATTATGAGCTTTAACACCCAGCAGGTAAGCCAGGTGAACTTTACGTTGCCGCGTCTGGAAACAGAAAAAGAGTCGGCGACGTTTGACGCCTCGCCGCGTGTGGAACTGGTGGATGGCGATGCCACCCCGATCCCGGTGAAGCTGGATATTCTGGCGCTGACGTCGTCATCGACGGGCACAGATTATGAGGCCGCAACGCAAGCCTATAACAAAGCGGGTAAGCGCGCCTCGCTGCCCCGGTTTGCCTCCATGATGGCTGACGACAGTACACTGCTGTCCGGCGTCTCAGAGCTGGATGTGATCCCCCCTCAATCCCAGACGCTGACAGAACAACGCCTGAAATTTTGGTTTCAGCAGGCCGATCCCGACACGCGAGCCCGCTTTTTACAGTGGGTGAAGCAACAACCTTCGTCGTAAGCCACATTTTTTTCGCCTTTCTCTTGCAGCATCAGGCGGTTCCCGTCATCGTGTAGCCAGTTAACCTGATGGATATGATTATGGAACTGACAACACGCACATTACCGGCACGCAAGCACATTGCGCTGGTTGCGCACGATCACTGTAAACAAATGCTGCTTAACTGGGTTCGTCGCCATCAGTCCTTGCTGGAAAAGCACGCCCTCTCGGCGACGGGCACCACCGGTAACCTTATCCACCGCGAAACGGGTCTGGAGGTGAACGCCATGCTGAGCGGCCCGATGGGTGGCGATCAGCAGGTGGGCGCACAGATTTCTGAGGGGAAAATTGATGTTCTGATCTTCTTCTGGGATCCGCTGAATGCGGTTCCGCATGACCCGGACGTGAAAGCGCTGCTGCGTCTTGCCACCGTCTGGAATATTCCGGTGGCGACAAACCTGTCGACGGCGGATTTCATCATTGAATCACCGCAGTTCAACTCGCCGGTTGAAATTCTCATCCCGGATTATCAGCGTTATCTTTCCGAGAGACTGAAGTAGCGTTATGCCCGGCGGCGCTACGCTTGCACGGGCCAACGAGTTTTGTCGGCCGGGTCAGGCGAAGCCACCACCCGGCAATCCCGCTACGGCTTGCGCGCCACCGGCACATCAATACTCTTCAGAATATCGACAAATACTGACGGCTCCTCTTTGTTGAACAGCAGCCACACGCGATGACGCGCGCGGGTGATCGCCACGTACAGCAAACGCCGCTCTTCGGCATCCGGGAAATCCTCCGGTACCGGCAGTAATGCTTCTTCCATCACCGACTCACGGGCAGGGGCCGGGAACCCATCGCTCCCCTCTTTCAGCCCGACCACAATGACGTAATCGGCCTGCTGGCCTTTGCTTGCGTGGATGGTCATAAAATCAAGCTGCAGCTTCGGCCAGCGAGTCGCCGCCTTCTCCAGCGCCGCAGGTTTTAGATGGTGATAACGCGCCAGTACCAGAATACGTTCATCTGGCTTTGCGTAGCCGCTGAGTTTGTCCAGCAGCGGCTCAAGCTGGTCTTCCGCCAGCAGGGTTACGGCTTTTTTATCTCCCGCCCTCAGGCTATTAAGCGGCTTGGCCAGCTGATGGGGGTTCTGCTGAATAAAGCGGTTCGCAATTTCGCCAATTCGGGAGTTAAAGCGGTAGGTAGTATCCAGATCGCTGCGATCGCCTTCGCCAAAATAGTGATGGAACGCGGTGGTCAGTGAAAGCTGCGCGCCGCTAAAGCGGTAGATGGCCTGCCAGTCATCCCCTACGGCAAACAGAGAGGTATGTTTATTTTGCGCCCGTAACGCCGAAAGCAGCGCGGCACGCTGCGGAGAGATATCCTGGAACTCATCAACCAGAATATGTTTCCACGGGCTGACAAAGCGTCCCTTCTCCAGAATGATGATGGCCTGATGGATCAGGCCTGAGAAGTCGACGGCGTTTTCCTCCTTCAGCGCCGTTTTCCAGGCTTTCAGCAGCGGCGCCATCAGTTTGACCCGCTTTGAAAAAAGCGCGCGGATGTCCTCCGGCGCACTCTCAATCATCTCAGCCTGCGTTCCACCGTGCATGCGCATCAGGCTCACCCAGCGGTCGAGACGCGAGCCAAGCCGTCGCGCCAGCTTTTCATCCTGCCAGAAACTGCCTTCCGGCACGTCCCAGTTGAGCTCGTCTTCCAGCCATTGTCGCCACCCTTTCGCCTGCGCTTTTTTCTCGCTGCACTGCTGCCGCCACGCCTTAATAAACAGGGCCTGACGCGCCTGGGTGTCGTTTTCCAGTTTACTTATGGAAGGGACTTTTTTGCTGCCCTGCTGAATGATGTGCAGGGCAAGGGCATGGAAGGTTCGGGCGGTAATATCCCGGGTGTGCAAACGCTCCTGAATGCGTTCGTCCATCTCCTGCGCCGCCTTGCGACCAAACGCCAGCAGCAGGATCTGATCGGCGACGGCCTCGCCCGTTGTCAGCAACCACCCCGCCCGCGCGACCAGTACGGACGTTTTGCCGCTCCCGGCCCCCGCGAGCACCAGCAGCGATTGTTCGCCGTTAACCACGGCGCGAGCCTGGGCAGGATTCAGCGGCGACGACTCCACCGTACTGAAGAAATCGGCATAGCGGGTGAGCATTTCGTCAGTCCACGCCTGGTTATGCGCCAGCCGGCTCTTGTCTGCGTCGCTCAGCCAGGCCTGACACTGTCGCCAGGCGTCACGGCAATTATCAAACTCATTGAGACGCGTCACCGGTAACGGCAGCGCCGTCAGCGCCTGCCTGATTTTTTGCTGCAGACCGGCGGTCTGCTGACGGGTCAGCCACGTTTGTTGGGCATTACTCTGCGCGATATCACTCAGCACCTGCTGCAGGACCTGTGCGGCTATCACGCTCATATCGTGACTCCACTGCTGCCAGAGCTGGTTCAGATGATGATGAAAACGCTGGGTTTCGCCCCACTCCGTACCGTGAAGACGTACGACTTTATCTGCAGGGAGCACAAACTCCAGTTCGCCCCATACCAGCCCGCGTTTGCAGTGGATGGCCAGGAGTTGATTGAACGGAATGAGGTATTCGTGGCGTTCACCGGAGACCTTTACTCCCGCGTTGAGGAGGACAACCTTGTCGTAAGGGTGTTGCGCCAGGCGTTTGCCCATTGAAGTTGCTTTCAGTTCCATATCCAGCCGGATCCACGAAGAGATGATTGCCTGATAGTTTAACTGCCAGTTTTAAGGTGCTCCAGCCTAAAAAAACGTTACAATCATTGGGCGTTAATTTTATCGAAAGGAAGTGAGGGTTTATGCGTACCGTTCTGAATGTGTTGAATTTTGTGCTGGGCGGTTTTGCCACCACCCTTTCCTGGCTTTTTGCCACCCTGGTGAGCATCGTCCTGATTTTTACGCTTCCCCTGACCCGCTCCTGCTGGGAAATCACCAAACTCTCCTTTATCCCTTACGGGAATGAAGCGGTTCACGTTGACGAACTGAACCCGGAGAATAAAAGCGCGCTGATGAACACGGGCGGAACCGTGCTGAACATTCTGTGGCTGATTTTCTTCGGCTGGTGGCTGTGCGTAATGCATATTTTTGCCGGTATTGCGCAGTGCATCACAATCATTGGTATTCCGGTGGGGATCGCGAACTTTAAGATCGCCGCCATCGCTCTGTGGCCTGTCGGGCGCAGGGTAGTTCCGGTCGAAGTGGCCCAGGCGGCGCGTGAAGCGAATGCACGTCGTCGTTTTCAGTGATTAAGGACTGGCCGCGTCTATGCTAAGCCCACTGCTTCGCCGTTACACCTGGAACAGCTCCTGGCTCTATAACGTCAGGATTTTTATCGCACTTTGCGGCACGGTTGCGCTGCCGTGGTGGCTGAACGATGTCAAGCTCACCATTCCGCTCACGCTGGGGGTGGTTGCGGGAGCGCTGGCGGATCTCGACGATCGCCTTGCCGGGCGTCTGCGCAACCTGGTCATCACCCTTGTCTGCTTTTTTATTGCCTCCGCGTCCGTGGAGTTGCTGTTCCCGTGGCCGTGGCTGTTTGCTTTAGGCCTTACGCTTTCCACCAGCGGGTTTATTTTGCTGGGTGGGCTGGGGCAGCGCTATGCCACCATCGCGTTTGGCGCCCTGCTGATTGCCATCTACACCATGCTGGGGGTGTCACTTTACGACCAATGGTATCAGCAGCCTGTACTGCTGTTGCTGGGGGCCATCTGGTATAACCTGCTGACGTTAACCGGCCATCTGATCTTCCCGGTTCGTCCTCTGCAGGATAACCTTGCCCGCAGTTACGAGCAGTTGGCCCACTATCTTGAGCTCAAATCCCGGCTGTTTGACCCGGATATCGAAGAGGAGAGCCAGGCTCCGCTCTACGATCTGGCTCTGGCGAACGGCCAGCTTGTCGCCACGCTTAACCAGACAAAAGCGTCGCTGCTTACCCGGCTTCGCGGCGACCGTGGCCAGCGAGGGACGCGCAGAACGCTGCACTATTACTTTGCCGCTCAGGATATTCATGAACGCGCCAGCTCGTCTCATGTTCAGTATGCGGCCCTGCGCGAGAAGTTTCGCTACAGCGACGTTATGTTCCGCTTCCAGCGTCTGCTTTCCATGCAGTCCCAGGCGTGCCAGCAGCTGGCGCGCTCCATTCTGCTGCGCACGCCTTATCAACACGATCCACGCTTTGAACGCGTGTTCAGCCATCTTGATGCGGCAATTGACCGCGTGCGAGCCAGCGGAACGTCGCCGGAGCACATTAAAGCGTTGGGATTTTTGCTCAATAACCTGCGGGCGATTGATGCTCAGCTGGCAACGATTGAGTCTGAACAGGCCATGGCGCTGCCGGGCAATGAGGCGGACAGTCAGCTCGCGGATGACAGCGTGCACAGTTTTAGCGATATGTGGCTCCGGCTAAGCCGAAACTTTACGCCGGAATCTGCCCTGTTTCGCCATGCGGTACGCATGTCGCTGGTGCTGTGCGTGGGCTACGCCTTTATCCAGATCACCGGTTTACACCACGGGTACTGGATCCTGCTGACCAGCCTGTTCGTCTGCCAGCCGAACTATAACGCCACCCGACACCGCCTGGCGCTGCGTATTATCGGCACGCTGGTGGGGGTCGCAATCGGGCTACCGGTGCTCTATTTTGTGCCCTCGGTGGAAGGCCAGCTGATCCTCATCGTAATCACCGGGGTGCTGTTCTTCGCCTTTCGTAATGTGCAGTACGCCCACGCGACGATGTTCATCACCCTGCTGGTGCTACTCTGCTTTAATCTGCTGGGCGAAGGGTTTGAAGTTGCCCTGCCCCGCGTGATCGATACGCTGCTCGGCTGTGCTATCGCCTGGGCGGCAGTGAGTTTTATCTGGCCCGACTGGCGTTTTCGTAATTTGCCGCGCGTCCTGGACAGGGCGATGAATGCCAACTGCCGCTATCTGGATGCCATTCTTGAACAGTACCACCAGGGACGCGATAACCGTCTGGCTTACCGCATTGCCCGACGTGATGCGCATAACAGCGATGCTGAACTGGCTTCCGTAGTCTCTAATATGTCAACGGAGCCGCGCGCCACGGCAGAAATTCGTGAAACGGCTTTCCGCCTGCTGTGCCTGAACCATACCTTCACCAGCTATATCTCAACGCTCGGTGCCCACCGCGAAAAACTGACAAACCCGGGCATCCTTGCCTTGCTGGATGATGCTGTCTGCTATGTCGATGATGCGCTACATCACCGCCCAGCCGATCAACCGCGTGTCCAGCAGGCGCTGGATGAACTGGCTCAACGGATTGCGCATCTTGACCCAGGAAACGACAGCAAAGCGCCGCTGGTTCTCCAGCAGATTGGTCTGCTTATCGCTCTGCTGCCAGAAATTTGCCGACTGCAACAGCAAATCGCTACCTGGAGGAGCGATTCTCCTGTGGCTCAGGCAGCGCATTAAACCACTCCGTCAGCTCCCGGCGAATTTCCGCCGGGAGTGCCGCTTCATGCAGGCCTTCAATCGCCCCTTCCAGGGCAAACAGTACTTTGATACTGAGCGCTTTATTTTTTGCCCGCAGCTTTAGCCAGCTCGTTCTGGCTCCCAGCGACCGGAGGGTATCTTCGTTGGTAATCCCGGCTTCACAGAGCAGCACTTCCAGCTGAAAAGTCAGGTTGGGCAGATCCTTTAGCCGGTTTCGCTGGTAGCGTTGTATGCGCTCTTTACGCGCGGCATTAAGCGCGTAAGAGGAAAGCTGAAGCAGCCGCTCCCTGTCCTGCCAGAGACCGTCATCCACACGATAATAGTTGAGAAGGATCGGCCGGCCGCGTTTCATTAAGGTCAAAAAGGAGGATCCGTTTTTTACATAGTACTTCGCACTTTCCTCACAGGCGCGAAGGTAAAGCTCACCGTCTGACACCATGGCAAACACCGCCTCATCGACGGCCAGGGTATAGCCACCAAAAAGCGCACGATGATGAATTTCTCCTAATGGAGAGAGGTATTCCTGGGATTTATAAATCCGTTCATAAGATATCTTTTTCATGATATTTCCATTAAAAATCAGATATTAACGACGACATTTCTTACTAACGGATCCGTTAACAGGAAAATAGGCAACTTATTGCCGATGAGCAAGATGATTTTTTCAGGTTCGCCAGGAATGAATGAATTTTGCGAGTCGCTTTCCGAAATTGAGGTTGATCTTTATGCATACAGGGGTTACTGTATATTCATACAGTAACTACAGGGCTGGAATGATTATGTACACTTCAGGCTATGCAAATCGCTCAACATCTTTCTCTTCTACCGCTGGCGATGTCGCACAGAACGCCGTCGGGCGTGTTTCGACAGGGCTTATCAGTGAAGTGGTTTATCGTGAAGACCAGCCCCTGTTGACCCAACTTCTGTTACTGCCGCTCTTGCAGCAGCTTGGTCAGCAATCGCGCTGGCAGCTCTGGCTGACGCCGCAGCAGAAACTAAGCCGGGAATGGGTTCAGTCTGCAGGCCTGCCGCTGACGAAGGTCATGCAAATTAATCAACTCTCTCCTTGCGATACGGTTGAGTCGATGATCCGGGCATTACGTACAGGGAATTACAGCGTGGTGATTGGATGGTTATCAGACGAATTGACGGAGCAGGAACATTTTCGCCTCACCGAAGCGGCAGAAGAAGGCAATGCGATCGGCTTTATCATGCGCCCGGTTCGCCAGGATTCTTACCGCAGAGGACAACTTTCAGGGCTAAAAATTCACTCAAATTTGTATCACTGAGCAAATTTAAGAGTTTTCCTGGAATTTTTTTCGACCTTAAGATGCGCTTTTAGTTCCATCGTCCAAAACGGCGGCAAGGCTTGTCTGGTGCGGTTCTTCTTAATTTTATTGCACAAATTTCGTTCAGAAATTGTTAAATAATCGGTATACGGAACTTTTTTTTTCATATGCCTGACGGACTTCACACTTGTAAGTTTTCAGCTACGTTGTAGACTTTACATCGCCAGGGGTGCTCGGCCTAAGCCGAAGATATCGGTAGATTTATATTTGACCACGCCCCCCGGTGAAGGATTTAACCGTGATTCTCGATTGAGATTTTCATGGCGAATTTTGGATGATAACGAGGCGCAAAAAATGAAAAAGACAGCTATCGCGATTGCAGTGGCACTGGCTGGCTTCGCTACCGTAGCGCAGGCCGCTCCGAAAGATAATACCTGGTATGCAGGTGGTAAACTGGGCTGGTCTCAGTTCCACGACACCGGCTGGTACAACAGCAGCCTGAACAATGATGGCCCGACTCACGAGAGCCAGCTTGGTGCAGGTGCGTTCGGTGGCTATCAGGTTAACCCGTATGTTGGCTTTGAAATGGGTTACGACTGGTTAGGTCGTATGCCATACAAAGGCGACACCGTAAACGGCGCTTTCAAAGCTCAGGGCGTTCAGCTGACCGCTAAACTGGGTTACCCAGTAACTGACGATCTGGACGTGTACACCCGTCTGGGCGGCATGGTATGGCGCGCTGACTCCAGCAACAGCATCGCTGGCGACGACCACGACACTGGTGTTTCCCCAGTATTCGCTGGTGGCGTTGAGTGGGCTATGACCCGTGACATCGCTACCCGTCTGGAATACCAGTGGGTTAACAACATCGGTGACGGTGCTACCGTTGGTGTTCGTCCAGACAACGGCATGCTGAGCGTAGGTGTTTCCTACCGTTTCGGCCAGCAGGAAGATGCAGCACCAGTTGTTGCTCCAGCGCCGGCTCCAGCTCCAGAAGTACAGACCAAGCACTTCACTCTGAAGTCTGACGTTCTGTTCAACTTCAACAAAGCGACCCTGAAACCAGAAGGTCAGCAGGCACTGGATCAGCTGTACACCCAGCTGAGCAACCTGGATCCTAAAGACGGTTCTGTAGTGGTTCTGGGCTTCACCGACCGTATCGGTTCTGACGCTTACAACCAGAAACTGTCTGAGAAACGTGCTCAGTCTGTTGTTGATTACCTGATCTCTAAAGGTATCCCAGCTAACAAGATCTCCCCACGTGGTATGGGCGAATCTAACCCAGTTACTGGCAACACCTGTGACAACGTTAAAGCTCGCGCTGCTCTGATCGACTGCCTGGCACCAGATCGTCGCGTAGAGATCGAAGTTAAAGGCGTTAAAGACGTTGTAACTCAGCCAGCGGCTTAAGTTATCGTCTTATAAAAAAACCCCGCGATGCGGGGTTTTTTATTATCTGAAGAAACTCAAAAGTTATTTTTTACCCAGCAGCGCCTGAAGATCGTTCTTCAGCGTAGACATCTGGTTGGCGTATTTTTCTTTATGCTCGGCATCTTCAATCAACTGCACCACCGTTTCTGACAACGTTTTTCCCCGCCGTTGCGCAAGCCCTGCAAGACGCTGCCAGACCATGAATTCCAGGTCGATGGATTTTTTACGGGTGTGCTGATGCTCAGCATTAAAATGCCGTTTGCGTCGTGCGCGGATAGTTTGCTTCATCCGGTTCAACAGTGCCGGATTGATATGTTTCTCAATCCAGCCATTCACCTGTACCGGTTCATTTTCGAGGGTCAGCAAAATATCCACGGCCTCTTGTGCGGCGCTGGCTTCGATGTAGCAGGTAATCAGCTCCCCTTCTCGGTGCTTCTTGACCAAGTACTTCCATTTCCAGCCGCTTTCGAGATTTTCCAGTTGTTGATATTTCATTGCGATCTCAGTGTTACCACGTAACTCTGTTCAGAATATCAGTTTTTTAGCAATCTGCTGAAAAGAAATCATATCCTGTGAAGCATTGCAGGCGATTCGCTTCCCGAAAACCCCAATCCTGCTTGGGAAGAGCCCCCCGCTTACGGTATACTCCACGGTTTTACATCTGACTAAAAAACATCAACTTTGACCATTACGAAACTTGCATGGCGTGACCTTGTTCCGGATACCGAAAGCTATCAGGAATTGTTTGCACAGCCAGACCTCGCACAAGAACACGAATTCATACTTAGCGATACACAACCGCGTTTGCATTACGCACTGGAGCAGGTGTTAAGCCCGTGGGCGACATCTCCCTTCATGCTGCTCAAAGCCCCGGAAGAAGCCGAGTATTTAACGCTTCTGGGTGATGCCATGCGCCAGTTGCAGCCGGAAGCCAATGCTATTTACGGCGGCCAGTATCGTATTTCAGGACATGATGTCTCTTTCGAACCCGCAGAACAGGCTGATGGCCGTTTTGCGGTAAAGGGCGAAGTGGTATCCGCTAACTGGGCCGAGGCCGAACAACTCTTTGGTTGCCTTCGCCAGTTCAACGGTGAGTTATCGCTGCAACCGGGCCTGGTGCATCGCGCCAATGGCGGCGTACTGATCATTTCCCTGCGTACCCTGCTCTCCCAGCCGCTGTTATGGATGCGCCTGAAAACGATTGTGAGCCAGCAACGATTTGACTGGGTGGGCTATGACGAGTCTCGTCCTCTGCCGGTCTCTGTCCCTTCCATGCCGCTGTCGTTGACCGTGGTGCTGACGGGTGACCGTGAATCGCTGGCTGATTTCCAGGAAATGGAGCCGGAGCTGGCTGCACAGGCGGTGTACAGCGAGTACGAAGACAATATTCAGATTGCTGATGCCGATGACATGGCGCAGTGGTGTCAGTGGGTGATGGCCGTTGCTGCCCGCTTTGCCCTGCCGACGCCTGCGGCTGACGCCTGGCCGGGACTTATCCGCGAAGCGGTTCGCTATACCGGTGACCAGGAGACGCTGCCGCTGTGTCCGCTCTGGATCAGCAAACAGCTGCGTGAAGTGGGTGCGATCAGTGGGAATGGCGCATTTACCGGTGAGCAACTTTCCCAGATGCTGGCCCAAAGAGAGTGGCGGGAAGGCTATCTGGCCGATCGTATGCAGGATGAAATTCTGCTGGAGCAAATTCTGGTCGAGACCGAAGGCGAGCGCATCGGACAGATCAATGCCCTGTCGGTGATTGAATTTCCCGGGCATCCGCGTGCGTTTGGCGAGCCTTCACGCATCAGCTGCGTCGTCCATATTGGCGATGGCGAGTTTACCGACATCGAACGGAAAGCCGAGCTGGGTGGAAACATCCACGCCAAAGGCATGATGATCATGCAGGCGTTCCTGATGTCAGAGCTGCAGCTTGAGCAACAAATCCCCTTCTCTGCCTCGCTGACGTTTGAGCAATCCTACAGCGAAGTGGATGGTGATAGCGCCTCTATGGCCGAGCTGTGTGCCTTAATCAGCGCCCTGGCGGAAGTCCCGATCAATCAGAACATCGCCATTACCGGTTCGGTCGATCAATTTGGTCGTGCCCAGCCAGTGGGGGGCCTGAATGAAAAGATTGAGGGCTTCTTCTCTATTTGTCAGCAACGCGGGTTAAACGGCAAACAGGGTGTGATTATTCCAGCACCCAACGCACGCCATTTAAGCCTCAGCCAGGCACTGCTGGATGCGGTAGAGCAGGGACAATTCTCCCTCTGGGCCATCGAAGGCGTCGAGGATGCACTACCCTTACTGACAAACCTGGTATGGGACGGCGAGGGACAAACGACCCTGATGCAGACCATCCAGGAGCGCATTGCTCAGGCGACCCAGCAAGATGCTCGTCATCGTTATCCGTGGCCGTTACGCTGGTTAGGTTGGTTTAGTTCAAACTGATCGGACTTGTTCAGCGTACACGTGTTAGCTATCCTGCGTCCTTCACTAAAATAAGGCTTACTGAGAACATGGTAGATAAACGCGAATCCTATACAAAAGAAGATCTTCTTGCCTCTGGTCGCGGTGAACTGTTTGGCGCGAAAGGCCCACAGTTACCGGCCCCGAACATGCTGATGATGGACCGTGTCGTGAAAATGACCGAAACCGGCGGCAACTTCGATAAGGGTTACGTAGAAGCAGAACTCGATATCAATCCGGACCTGTGGTTCTTCGGTTGCCACTTTATTGGCGATCCGGTAATGCCTGGCTGCCTGGGCCTGGATGCGATGTGGCAGCTGGTTGGCTTCTACCTGGGCTGGCTGGGCGGCGAAGGTAAAGGCCGTGCGCTGGGCGTGGGTGAAGTGAAATTCACGGGTCAGGTTCTGCCAACTGCGAAGAAAGTGACCTATCGTATTCACTTCAAACGCATTGTTAACCGCCGCCTGATTATGGGCCTGGCGGATGGCGAAGTGCTGGTAGATGGCCGTTTAATCTATACCGCGAACGACCTGAAAGTGGGCCTGTTCCAGGATACATCTGCTTTCTAAACGCTGCTATACGCGGCTTCAGAAAGGCGAAACCTCCGCATTGCGGAGGTTTCTGTTTTTAAAGAGACGTTATCAGGCTATGAGTGCCCTGTCGCCGATGGCTTCTCGCCAGCCTCCCAGCCATTGTGACCTTTGATTAATCGTCTGATAAGGACACATTTCTTTAGATCGTCCAGCGATGCCGGCCTGATAACCACGTTGATGAGCCCGTTCCAGGCGATCTCGTTTCTGTCTCTTCATGCCTCGTTTCCCTCATTCTTTTGTCTGGTGGAAAGAAAACAGTGACTGCACAATGCGTGCAGGCACAGATAACGAATACCCCGAATTAGTCGTAGCGTCAACGTTCAAAATTCATACGGATGTCATATTTGTGAGCTAGCCAGAAGATCATTTGTACAAAAATTGTGACCCGGGACAAGTAACGGTCTGACGTGAAAACGAAAAAAAAACCGCAATCAGTGGCAGACCGATTGCGGTTTTTTATGATGAATTTTACTTATGGCAGCCGGGAGATTTCTCTCGCGATGTTGGCCGATTCCTGTGCCCACCCCTGGGCAAGCACTTTCACCATTTCATCATAGCCATCTTTTTGCTGCTTGAGCTCCAGATGGAACGGACGCTTAATCAGCTGTCCCTGATGGTTAAGCAGCCATTCTCCGCTGATGACAACGGCACCGTCATAACGACCATGGAAGCCCGTTACCGTCACGTTCAGCGTGTCCTGGTCGCTTCCAAGAGGCTGGGAGGCGACAACCCAGCCCGGAAGCTGGCTGCTGAGATTCGCCACCAGCGTATTGCGTAACTGTTGATCCAGCGGGCTGGCCCACAGGTTATTATTCGCAATCACATACTGCACATCGCTGGTCTGGTAAACCACCCCGTTGCCGGCCAGATAATCTGGCACAGCCACTTGCTCAACCCACAGCAGACGGTTGCCCTGCGAGGCGGTGCTCTGCGTACCCGCCTGCGCCATCAGCGGCAGCTGATAGTAGCTTTTCGTTTCACTCCCTGAGCTACAGGCCGTGAGCACCATCGCACCTACAATCGCTAGCCATTTTTTCATTGTTTCGCCCTCTTCGGCTCAGGATCCTTTTTATCTTTTGCTTCAAACACCAGCGCGTTGCTCTTCTCATTGAGCGTTTTCAGTACGGGCTGCAGTTCACGCAAGACCTGATCAAGACGCTGCATATCTGCCACCATCTTGTTGTAGGCCGCTGAACCAGGCTGGAAGCCCTGCATGCTACGGTTCAGTTCACGCAGCGTTTTCTGCATATCCTGCGGCAACTGCTGCATGCTCTGGCTTGCCGTGAGCTTATTGATGTTATCCAGCGTGGTTTGCAGACGCTGCATCGTCTCCTGGCTCTGATGCAACGAGCCTGTCGCCGCTTCAATCATCGGATTCAGTGGCAGATTGTTGATCTTATCCAGTGTTTCCATCAGACGCTGCTGGATTTGAGCCAGACCGCTGCTCACCGTTGGAATGATCTTGTAGCCGCCAAATTCACGGATACCAGTAATCGGCGGAGCTTTTGGATAGAAATCCATATCCACATACAGCGCACCAGTCACCAGGTTGCCAGTCTTCAGCGAGCCGCGCAGGCCACGGTTCATTAAATCGGTAATATGCGCGCCGATATCCTGATTCTCGCCAATCTGGTTAACCAGACGCTCTGGCTCAATGCGGATCAGCACCGGAATACGATAGTCATCATCAAGTACCTGCTGAAGTCCCGGCACAAAGAACGGCACCTGTCCGACCGTACCCAGACGAATACCGCGGAACTCAACGGGCGCCCCTGGCTGCAGGCCGCGGACGGAATCTTTAAAGAACATCAGGTAATCAATATGATCGGTATAGAGCGCGTCCTGAATGCTTCTTTGATCGTCAAAGAGCCTGAAGGCCGTTTTCTCGGCCACCGGCTGCCCCAGATCCAGTCCTTCCGGCACGTCAAAGCTGACGCCGCCGCCAAACAGGGTGGTCAGCGACCCCATTTCAACGCGCATACCTGCTGAGGTGAGATCGACCGCGATCCCGCTGTCTTTCCAGAAGCGTACGTTGCTGGTCACCAGACGATCGTTTGGCGCATTGATGAACAGCTGATAGCTGATGGTCCTTTTTTGCGGATCAAAGGTACTGGTCTCGACTGAGCCAACACGATAGCCGCGGAACAACACCGGGTCGCCAGGTGAGAGCTGGCCCGCTTTTTTACTGTCGAGAATCACGCGGATCCCTTTTGCATCAGGCGGCGCAAGCGGTGGAGAGTCTAAAAGCTGATACTGGGCTGGCTGCGCCCCTTTTGCCCCCGGCTGTAGCTCAATATACGCGCCCGAGAGCAGCGTGCCTAAACCACTGATCCCTTCCCGTCCGACCTGCGGTTTAACCACCCAAAAAACGGAGTCACCGTGAAGCAGCTTTTCCATCCCGGCATTTAACCGCGCTTTAATTTCTACATGCGTTAAATCATCCGTCAGGGTGGCGCTTTCAACCACCCCTACATCCACGCTGCGGCTTTTGATGGTCGTTTTACCGCCCTCAATCCCCTCGGCATTGGTGGTGATGAGCGTCACTTCCGGTCCCTGATGGCTGTAATGATAAAACAGGATCCATGCACCGATCAGCGCCGTCACGATGGGAAAAATCCACACCGGTGACCAGTTTTTGACCTTCTGCACTTTCGCCTCTCCACTCTTATTTTCCATGCTCTTACTCTTCCTCATGGCTTGATTCAGGCTCACGATCCCACGATAAACGAGGGTCGAAGGTCATGGCCGCAAACATGGTCATAATCACGACCAGCGCAAACATTAAAGCCCCCATCGCAGGATAAATACTCATCAAACCGCCCATCCGCACCAATGCAGAGAGAACGGCAATGACAAACACGTCAATCATTGACCAGCGTCCAACAAACTCGACAACTTCATAAATGAGGTGCATGCGTTCGCTATCGCGTTTGCCGTGCCCTTTCGCATCCCAGCAGAGCCAGGCAATCGCGATCATTTTTAAGGTAGGCACCATAATACTGGCGATAAAAATCACCCCAGCCACCGGATAAGATCCCTCGCCCCACAGCAATATCACCCCGGCGAGGATCGTCGAGGGCATTTTGTCACCGAGCAAATCGGTGATCATGATCGGCAGAATATTCGCGGGAAGATACAGCATCACAGAGGTCACCAGCAGCGCCATGGTCCACTGCAGGCTATTTTTGCGTCGCACATGGCCTTTGGTTTCACAGCGTGGGCAGACGTCCAGATCCGCGGGCAGCACGGCAGTACAGCAGGAGCAAGAGCGCAGTCCCTGGCGGATCCCCGGCACGCCAACCTTCACCGTCTGGGCAAGTGTGGGAGCCGGAGCGATATCATCCCATGCCCAACGCCGGTCAACGCACTGGAATGCGCGCAGCTGCAGCACACAATAGAGACACCACGGGATAAAGCTGCTGCCAATCCCCACGTCACCGTAGGCCATCAGCTTTACGAAGCTGACCAGAATACCCGCCAGAAAAATCTCGGCCATCCCCCAGCTTTTAAGCTGAAACAGGACTCGCGCCAGTTTGATTTTCAGGGCTGCGGGCATTTTTACGCGGTTGACCAGCAAAAGGATGACAACCAGACAAAAAGCCGGAACGATCTGCACAAACAGAAGGAAGAAGGTGCCGAGGCTGGCGTAATCTTCCGAGAACATCACCCCCGGAATTTCAAGCAGATCAACCTGGCTTGTCATCCCTCCCACCTTCATATAGATGAAGGGGAAGAGATTAGAGAGCAGCAACATGAACAACGCGGCCAGCGCATACGCCGTGGGACGCTGTCTTGGCGCGTCCCATTCGGTTGTCAACGTTGTGCCGCAACGCGGGCACAGGGCCTTATGTCCGTGACCAAGCTCTGGCAACGCCACGAGCATATCGCATTGCGAGCATAATATATGCCTGTCGGCATGGTGCTGGTCACACATATGTTATCCCTGTTTATGCGCCGTTTTTCAGAGACTCAAGGTACTCCCAGCGCTCAAATGCTTCTTCCAGAGCTTTTTCAGCTGCGGACAATTCGGCCAGGACTTTTTGAGTATAGTCGTGCGATTGGGTGAAGAAGGATGCATCGGCAACCTGCGCTTGCAGCGCCTCCAGCGCGGCCTCCAGCTCCTCAAGACGCTGAGGCAAACCCTCCAGTTCGCGCTGCAGGTTATAGCTTAGTTTAGCCGAGGTTTTCTTGACAGTTTCTGCTTTTGTTACAACAGGTTCAGTCGTTGTTTTAGACTTCGCCTGTTTTTGCGCCAGCGACTGTGCCTGCTGCCCTTTCGCGTCGTGGTAGCCACCCACATATTGACCAATCCGCCCTTCGCCTTCGAAGATCCAGCATTCGGTCACGGTGTTGTCAACGAACTGACGGTCGTGGCTCACCAGCATCACGGTGCCCTGATAACCATCGATCAGCTCTTCCAGCAGTTCGAGCGTTTCGACATCCAGGTCGTTGGTTGGTTCATCGAGAATCAGCAGGTTGCTTGGTTTCAGGAATAACCGCGCCAGCAGAAGACGGTTTCGCTCACCGCCAGACAGCGCACGCACCGGGGTCATCGCCCGTTTAGGGTGGAACAGGAAGTCCTGGAGATAGCCCAGCACATGGCGCGGCTTACCGTTTACCATGACCTCTTGCTTACCTTCGGCAAGGTTATCCATCACCGTTCTGTCCGGATCCAGCTCTGCACGGTGCTGGTCAAAATAGGCCACTTCCAGTTTGGTGCCGCAGTGAATTCGGCCACTATCCGCCTGCAACTGGCCCAGCATCAGCTTCAGCAGCGTGGTTTTACCGCAGCCATTGGGGCCAATCAGGGCGATTTTATCCCCGCGCTGAACCTGGGCGGAGAAGTCTTTCACCAGCACTTTCCCGTCAACCTGGTAGTTAACGTTTTCCATCTCGAAGACGATCTTCCCGGAACGGGAGGCCTCTTCTACCTGCATTTTGGCGCTGCCCATCACTTCGCGACGTTCGCTGCGTTCACGACGCATCGCTTTCAGGGCACGAACGCGGCCTTCGTTGCGGGTACGGCGGGCTTTGATACCCTGACGGATCCACACCTCTTCCTGCGCCAGTTTGCGGTCGAATTCGGCGTTTTGCAGCTCTTCCACGCGCAGGTTTTCTTCTTTTTCCAGCAGATAAGTATCGTAATCGCCGGGATAGGTGACCAGCTTGCCACGATCGAGATCGACAATGCGCGTCGCCATATTGCGAATGAAGGAACGGTCGTGGGAGATGAAGATAATGGTACCGCTGAAAGTTTTCAGGAACCCTTCAAGCCAGTCGATCGCTTCAATGTCCAGGTGGTTGGTTGGTTCATCCAGCAGCAGCACCTTCGGCCCGCTGACCAGCGCGCGGCCCAGTGCCGCCTTACGCAACCAGCCGCCAGATAGCGCAGACAGCTGCATATCCGGCTCCAGGCCCAGCTGAGCCAGCACCTCGTTAATACGGTTCTCCAGCTGCCACAGGCCGTGATGATCGAGCATCTCCTGGACTTTCGCCAGTTCGTTAAGATTTTTGTCGCTCGGGTCGGTCATCACCAGATGAGAAATCTCGTGATAGCGCTTCAGGTATTCAGCCTGCTCCGAAATCCCTTCCGCTACGAAATCGTACACGCTGCCGGTGACATGACGCGGCGGATCCTGCTGCAGGCGGGAGACAATCAGATCCTGCTCGTAAACAATACGCCCGTCATCCAGACCCTGCTCGCGGTTGAGGATTTTCATCAGCGTGGATTTACCCGCGCCGTTACGGCCCACCAGACAGACGCGTTCGTTGTCTTCGATGTGCAGTTCGGCATTGTCGAGAAGCGGTGAGTCGCTGAAGGAGAGCCACGCACCGTGCATACTAATTAAAGACATTTATTTTTCCTTTCAGGCCGCGGTGATAAGCCAGCAGTTATGGATCTGACGATTACGGGCAAAGTCCTGAGACAGCGTTTTTTGGCTGATTTCTTGTGCTTTCAGTCCCAGAGCGGCCAGGCCGTCGTGATCCATGCGGAAACCGCGTTTGTTATTCGAGAACATAATCGTGCCGCCTTTACGCAGGAGGCGCTTCAGGTCGGTCATCAGGCGCAGGTGATCGCGTTGTACATCAAAGCTATCCTCCATACGCTTGGAGTTGGAGAACGTTGGCGGATCGATGAAGATCAGATCGAACTGTTCATCGGTGTCACGCAGCCAGCCCAGGACATCGGCCTGCATCAGACGATGCTGGCGTCCGGTCAGGCCATTGAGACGCAGGTTGCGCTCCGCCCACTCCAGATAGGTGCGCGACATATCCACCGTAGTGGTGCTGCGCGCGCCGCCCAGGCCCGCATGCACGCTGGCGCTACCGGTGTAGGAAAACAGGTTAAGGAAGTCCTTACCTTTGCTCATCTGGCCCAGCATACGACGGGCAATGCGGTGGTCGAGGAACAGCCCGGTATCAAGGTAATCCGTCAGGTTAACCCACAGGCGAGCGTTGTATTCACCCACTTCAATAAAGTCGCCCTTCTCACCCATCTTCTGATACTGGTTTTTCCCTTTCTGACGCTCGCGGGTTTTCAGCACCAGCTTGTTTGGCGCAATGCCAAGCACGGCAATCGTCGCTGCGATCACGTCCAGCATGCGCTGGCGCGCTTTTTGCGCATCAATGGTTTTTGGTGGAGCATATTCCTGAATCACCACCCAGTCTGCATAGCGGTCAACCGCCACGTTGTACTCCGGCAGATCGGCGTCATACAGGCGATAGCATTCAATGCCTTCCTGTTTGGCCCATTTTTCAAATTTCTTCAGGTTCTTGCGCAGACGGTTAGCGTAATCTTCCGCCACGCCCGACGGTTTGCTGTCCGCCGCTTTCTCCGCCAGATGGTAGTTTTTCTGCACACAGTCCAGCGGGCCGTTCTTCGCCTTAAACTGGCGATCGGCACGCAGCTGCAGACAGCTCAGCAGTTCTGGTGAAGCGCTAAACAGGGAGAGATTCCAGCCGCCAAAGTAGTCTTTCATATTGCGGCCCAGCAGGCTGTGCAGGGCAATCAACGCCGGTTCGCTATCCAGACGCTCGCCGTATGGCGGGTTGCTGATAACGGTACCGTAGGGGCCTTTCGGCAGCGGGTTGGTCAGGTTCGCGACATCTTTCACGTCAAAGGTCACCAGCTCACCGATACCTGCGCGACGGGCATTGCTGCGCGCGCGTTCAATGACGCGCGGGTCGCTGTCAGAGCCATAGAAATGCGAGGTATACTCCGCCAGGCCTTTACGCGCACGGGCCTGCGCTTCGGCTTTGACCTCTTTCCAGAGCGCTTCATCGTGCTGCGCCCAGCCGCTAAAGCCCCAGTGGCCACGATGCAGGCCGGGAGCGCGGTCGGTGGCCAGCATCGCAGCTTCAATCAGCAGCGTACCGGAACCACACATTGGGTCGAGCAGCGGCGTGCCCGGCAGCCAGCCGGAGCGCATCACGATGGCGGCAGCCAGCGTTTCTTTGATGGGCGCCATACCGGTGCGATCGCGGTAGCCACGCAGATGCAGACCTGCCCCGCTCAGATCCAGAGAGATGCTGGCGGTATCGCCATTGAGCCAGACGTTAATGCGCAGATCCGGGTTTTCACGATCGACGTTTGGTCGTTCTTTGTTTTTACGGGTAAAGCAGTCCACGATGGCATCTTTCACGCGCAGCGCGCCGTACTGGCTGTTGCGGATCTCATCGTTTACACCGTTAAAATGCACCGCGAAGGTCGCGTCTGGCGTGAAGATCTCTGTCCAGTCGATCATCTGTACGCCGGTATAGAGATCAAGATCGCTGTAGACCTTGCACTCTTTCATCGGCAGCATGATGCGCGACGCCAGGCGGCTCCACATCAGGCTCTGGTAAATAAGCCGTGTGTCGCCCTCAAAATGGACACCACCCTGAACCACCTGGCACTCTTGCGCGCCCAGGGCTTCCAGTTCAGTTTTTAACAGCTCTTCCAGCCCACGGGCCGTACTGGCAAACAGAGAATTCATATCGTCACTTTTACTCTAAGAAAATTGTCGCGCATTATAGCTAATATGACGTGTATGTCATAAAGTTGAAGGCTTATTTTCATTCGAGGGACTGTGCACAGTGGCGACGTTATCCAGGCTTTTTATTCATCCGGTGAAATCCATGCGCGGTATCGGCGTTTCTCACGCCCTGGCTGACATCAGTGGATTTGCCTTCGATCGTATTTTTATGGTCACCGAGCCTGACGGTACGTTCATTACCGCACGCCAGTTCCCGCAGATGGTGCGCTTTACGCCTTCACCGCTGCATGACGGCCTGCACCTCACCGCCCCGGATGGCTCAAGCGTATTGATTCGCTTTGCTGATTTTGCGCCTGTCGATGCGCCAACGGAAGTATGGGGCAATCATTTTACCGCTCGCATCGCTCCGGACGAGATTAACCGCTGGCTGAGCGGCTTCTTCTCCCGTGAGGTACAGCTGCGCTGGGTGGGTCCGGCGCTGACACGACGCGTCAAGCGCCACGACGCGGTTCCCCTCTCGTTTGCCGATGGTTTCCCGTTCCTGTTAACCAGCGAAGCCTCGCTGCGTGACCTGCAGCGTCGCTGTAAGGCCAGCGTGCAGATGGAGCAATTTCGCCCGAATCTGGTGGTGACCGGTACGGAAGCCTGGGAGGAAGATACCTGGAAAGTGATCCGCATCGGCAGCGTCATTTTTGATGTCGTGAAGCCGTGCAGCCGCTGCATTTTCACCACCGTAAGTCCGGAGAAAGGCCTGAAGCATCCTTCCGGCGAGCCGCTGAAAACCCTGCAATCATTCCGTACCGCGCAGGATAATGGCGACGTGGATTTCGGCCAGAATCTTATTCCGCGCTCAAGCGGAGTGATCCGCGTGGGTGACGAGGTGGAAATTCTCACCCGTGGGCCTGCGCGCGTGTACGGTGCGGGTCAGGAAGAAGAAACGGTAGAGGTTGAGACGCAAGCCAGTTCGGCAGTGGATATTCACTGGCAGGGCCGCGTTATACGGGGTAACAATCAGCAGGTGATACTTGAGCAGCTGGAGCAAGCCGGGATCCGTATCCCGTATTCCTGTCGGGCGGGTATCTGTGGTTGCTGTCGAATCAAGCTGGTCGGGGGCGATGTCAGTGCGCTGAAGAAATCCGCAATCGGTGATGACGGGACGATCCTGTGCTGCAGCTGTATTCCAAAAACGTCGATACAGCTGGAAGCTTAAACCGCCTGTTCCAGGCTGAATGAATCCACGCGCAGCTGCGGTTTCAGCCTGTCATTCATGACCTTAATGGCATCCCCGAGCTGCATCGTCCGCCCGGCAATGGTCACGCCGGGCTGGGCCAGCAGACAAAGCGCGGCATTTTCGCCAGGTTCCACCACCAGTAAACTCACCTCTTCTGCGGTATCGCTCAGATTGACGCTGGCCGCATCGCCCGTGGACGGCGTCCAGTTCATATCATGCGGCAGAAAGTGCCAGCTTTTCGGCATTTGCGGTTTCAGAAAACGAATCGCCACCAGCGCGTTTAATATCAGTTCGGCACGCTGTTCTTTTGAGAGCAGCAGGTCACGGCATTTCTCTTCAAAGGAGAAATAAAGCGCAGCATCGTCTACACAAAAGCCAGACGGGGAGAAAGCGTCCGGGGTTAACATTCGACGCGCAAAACGAGAACGGAACAACATGCCATTGGCTAAATCGAGCATCATTCGATCATGCTCTTCACAAAAATACCAGCGCCAGTTATCGTCAGGTTTAATTCGCATGTGTCTCTCCCGTACCCAAACGTCCTGTACTAAAAATGTCCCATTCGCCGCTTCGTTTATAACACCATTAATAAAAGACTATAATGTCTAAATAAGCAACAGTGACGGAATATAAAACAACCAGGGCTGGAAATAAAGCCCTGGTTGTCTGATTAAGAGAAAAGATTAGATATGAGTAACGATTTCTTTTATGAGCGGCGGGCCTTTAAAAATAAAGCCGGAATAGATTTGCACCAGTGAGGCGCCCGCAGCCATCTTCTCGCGCGCAGCAATCACCGAATCGATACCACCGACACCGATTATTGGCAGACTGCCTTTTAATTCGGCGGAGAGCGCCCGAATAATTTCCGTACTTTTTAATTGTACCGGACGTCCACTTAACCCACCCGCTTCGTCACAGTTTTTCATTCCCTGGACGAGGGATCGATCGAGCGTCGTGTTGGTCGCAATCACACCATCAATATTATGGCGAACTAAGCTGTCGGCAACCTGGATCAATTCTTCAGCAGAAAGATCCGGTGCGATCTTAACCGCCACCGGAACATATTTATGATGGATCGCCTGCAGCTCATTTTGTTTATTTTTAATGGCGCTGAGAAGATCGTCCAGCGCTTCACCATATTGCAGAGAACGTAGCCCCGGGGTATTCGGCGATGAAATATTCACGGCGATATAACCGGCATAGGCGTAGACTTTTTCCATACAAATCAGGTAGTCATCTTTACCCTGCTCAACCGGCGTGTCTTTATTTTTGCCAATATTGATGCCTAATACACCATCAAAATGGGCTTTTTTAACGTTTTCTACGAGATGATCCACGCCGAGGTTATTAAAGCCCATGCGGTTGATCAGCCCCTCGGCTTCGACCAGGCGGAACAAACGCGGCTTATCATTACCCGGCTGTGGACGCGGTGTGACGGTACCGATTTCGATGGAACCAAAGCCCATCGCGCCCAGGGCATCAATGCACTCGCCATTTTTATCCAGACCTGCCGCCAGACCCAGCGGGTTTTTAAAGGTCAGACCCATGCACTGCACAGGTTTTTCCGGCACGTTCTGACGCACCAGCGCGGCCAGCGGCGTTCCCGTAATACGGCGTAATTGCTGGAATGTAAATTCATGAGCGCGCTCAGGGTCGAGCTGGAAAAGGGCTTTACGAACGAAGGGGTAGTACATGAACTCTCCTGGATTCCCGGTGTGCAAACCGGGAGGGGATTATGTGCGATCCTGCCCGGAAAGGGAATTGACCTGCGGCAAAAAAATCAGCGTAAAACGCAAACGTTTACTTCCCCGTACACTTCTTATGCGCTTTTTCGCATTTTAATTGCGGATAAATCATTTAGTGGAATAACCACGCAGTGTCACACTCCTGAAAATTGTTATGAATGTTAGATAAAAGCAAACAATTAGTTATAAGGAGTACACATGCGCGTCATCACCCTGGCCGGAAGTCCACGTTTCCCTTCTCGTTCCAGCGCCCTGCTGGAATATGCCCGCGAAAGGCTTAATGCTCTGGATGTGGAAGTGTGCCACTGGAATCTGCACAACTTTGAACCTGAGGATCTGCTCTACGCGCGCTTTGACAGTCCGGCATTGAAAACCCTGATTGAACAGCTAAAAAGTGCTGACGGGCTTATCGTCGCGACCCCGATTTATAAAGCCTCATTTTCCGGCGCACTGAAAACCTTGCTCGATCTGCTGCCTGAACGTGCACTTGATGGAAAAGTGGTGTTGCCGCTGGCTACGGGCGGTACGGTTGCGCATTTACTGGCCGTGGATTACGCCCTGAAGCCGGTACTGAACGCGTTGAAGGCGCAGGAGATCCTGCACGGCGTTTTTGCCGATGACTCGCAGGTTATCGATTACCAGCACAAACCGCATTTCACACCGAATCTGCAAACCCGGCTCGACACTGCGCTGGAGACATTCTGGCATGCCCTGCACCGTCGCGATATTCAGACACCTGCGTTTGGACAGCCACAAGGAGTCGCACATGTTTAAAACACTTACCCGTATCAGCCTGGCTGGTCTGCTCACACTCTCGTCCCTGACCCATGCAGCAGAGACGGCACCTGACAGTTTGCGCATTGGTTACCAGAAAGGCAGCGTCAGTATGGTGCTGGCAAAAAGCCACCAGCTTCTGGAAAAACGCTTCCCACAGACCAAATTCTCCTGGGTGGAGTTTCCTGCCGGGCCACAAATGCTGGAGGCGCTGAACGTTGGAAGCATCGATTTAGGCAGTACTGGCGATATTCCACCGATCTTTGCGCAGGCGGCCGGGGCCGATCTGGTCTACGTTGGCGTTGAGCCACCGAAACCCAAAGCCGAGGTGATTCTGGTGCCGGAAAATAGCGCCATTAAAAATGTCGCCGAACTTAAAGGTCACAAAGTCGCATTCCAGAAAGGTTCCAGCTCGCACAACCTGCTACTCCGCGCCCTGCAGGAGGCCGGGCTAAAGTTCACCGATATTCAGCCCGTCTATCTCACCCCTGCTGATGCCCGCGCCGCCTTCCAGCAAGGCAATGTCGACGCGTGGGCTATCTGGGATCCTTACTACTCCGCGGCATTACTTCAGGGCGGCGTACGGGTATTGAAAGATGGCACTACCCTGAAACAGACCGGTTCGTTCTACCTGGCAGCCCGTCCGTATGCAGAGAAAAACGGTGCCTTTGTTCAGGAGGTCCTGAATACCTTTACCGAAGCCGATACCCTGACGCAAAGCCAGCGCCCCGAGAGCATCACCCTGCTGGCGAAAACCATGGGCTTACCGGAGGCGGTGATCGCGAGCTACCTCAACCACCGTCCACCCACCACCATTATCCCGGTGGACGCGCATGTTGCAGCCCTGCAACAACAGACTGCCGACCTCTTTTATCAAAACCGCTTAGTACCAAAACAGGTGAACATTCGCGAACGCATCTGGCAACCCGCAGCCAAAGAAGGAGCCAAATCATGAGTCTGAATCTTTTCTGGTTTTTACCCACCCACGGTGATGGACACTATCTTGGTACCGAAGAGGGGTCGCGCCCGGTTGACCACGGCTATCTGCAGCAGATTGCGCAGGCGGCAGACCGAATCGGTTTCACCGGCGTGCTGATCCCCACCGGACGCTCGTGCGAAGACGCCTGGCTGGTCGCCGCGTCGATGATTCCGGTCACCCAGCGCCTGAAATTCCTGGTGGCATTGCGTCCGAGCGTGGTTTCCCCGACCGTTGCCGCACGTCAGGCGGCAACGCTCGACAGGCTCTCCAACGGACGCGCGCTGTTTAACCTGGTCACCGGCAGCGATCCGCAGGAACTGGCCGGTGACGGCGTGTTCCTCGATCATACGGAACGCTATGAGGCCTCCGCCGAGTTTACCCGCGTCTGGCGACGTCTGCTTGAGGGGGAAACGGTCACCTTTGATGGCAAGCATATTCATGTTCGCGACGCGAAACTCTACTTTCCTTCGGTACAGCAGCCGCGTCCACCGCTCTACTTCGGCGGATCGTCGGATGTGGCACAGGATCTGGCGGCAGAACAGGTCGATCTCTATCTGACCTGGGGGGAGCCACCTGAACTGGTGAAAGAGAAAATTGCCCAGGTGCGGGCCAAAGCCGCCGCCCACGGCCGAAAGGTGCGCTTTGGCATTCGCCTGCACGTGATTGTGCGTGAAACCAACGAAGAGGCCTGGCAGGCCGCTAACCGGCTGATCTCGCATCTGGACGATGAGACCATCGCCAAAGCGCAGGCGGCATTTGCGAAAACCGACTCCGTAGGACAGCACCGGATGGCTTCGTTACATAACGGCAAACGCGAGAATCTGGAGATCAGCCCCAATCTCTGGGCGGGTGTCGGCCTGGTTCGTGGTGGCGCAGGTACTGCGCTGGTGGGTGACGGCCCGACCGTGGCGGCGCGTATCAATGAATATGCTGAGCTGGGTATCGACAGCTTTATCCTCTCGGGCTATCCGCATCTTGAGGAGGCATACAAAGTGGGTGAACTGCTGTTCCCGCATCTGGATGTCGCTATCCCGGACATTCCGCAGCCCCGCCAGCTGCAGCTTCAGGGCGAAGCCGTGGCCAACGAGTTTATTCCGCGTAAAGTCGCGCAAAGCTAAGGAGTGGCTATGTCTCTCACCTCACAAAAATGGTTGTTGCGCGCCGCCCCGTGGTTTTTACCTGTCGGCATTGTCCTTATCTGGCAACTGGCCTCCTCTACCGGCTGGCTGTCGAGCCGCATCCTGCCCTCTCCGGAGGGCGTAATCGAAGCCTTCTGGTCGCTGAGTGCCAGCGGCGAGCTGTGGCAGCACCTGGCCATTAGCTCCTGGCGCGCGGTGATTGGGTTTGCCATCGGCGGGAGCATCGGCCTGACGCTGGGGTTGATCAGCGGCCTGTCCCGCTGGGGGGAACGGTTGCTGGATACCTCCATTCAGATGCTGCGCAACGTACCGCATCTGGCGCTGATCCCCCTGGTCATTCTGTGGTTTGGTATTGATGAGAGCGCCAAAATTTTCCTCGTGGCGCTGGGCACGCTGTTCCCGATTTATATCAATACCTGGCATGGGATCCGCAATATCGATCGCGGGCTGGTTGAGATGGCACGCAGCTACGGATTATCAGGATTTGCCCTGTTTATCAACGTGCTGCTGCCGGGCGCCCTGCCCTCCATTATGGTTGGCGTTCGCTTTGCGCTCGGCCTGATGTGGCTGACGCTGATCGTCGCGGAGACCATTTCAGCCAACTCCGGCATTGGCTATCTGGCAATGAACGCCCGCGAATTCCTGCAAACGGACGTGGTGGTAGTCGCCATTATCCTTTATGCCCTGCTGGGCAAACTTGCTGACGTCAGCGCCCAGTGGCTGGAACGCAGCTGGCTGCGCTGGAACCCGGCCTATTTCTCTCAGGAGGCGAAAGCATGAATACCGCCCGACTCACTCAGGGGACACCGCTGTTACTTAACGGCGTCACGAAACGCTACGGCGACAAAACCATTCTTAACGCCCTGGATCTGCATATCCCCGCCGGACAATTTGTGGCCGTTGTCGGCCGCAGCGGCGGCGGCAAGAGTACGCTGCTGCGCCTGTTAGCCGGACTGGAAGCGCCGAATGGAGGGGAGATTCTGGCAGGGACAACGCCGCTGGCCAATATTCAGGATGATACCCGCATGATGTTTCAGGATGCGCGCCTGCTGCCCTGGAAAACGGTGATCGATAACGTCGGGCTGGGCCTGAAAGGTCACTGGCGGGAGGAGGCGCGTCAGGCGCTGGCCGCCGTCGGGCTGGAGGATCGCGCCGGTGACTGGCCTGCGGCCCTCTCAGGCGGGCAAAAACAGCGCGTAGCGCTGGCGCGGGCGTTGATACATCGTCCAGGCCTGCTGCTGCTCGATGAGCCGCTCGGGGCACTTGATGCCCTGACGCGGATTGAAATGCAGGATTTAATTGCCTCGCTCTGGCAGGAGCACGGTTTTACGGTCCTGCTGGTGACGCACGACGTGAGCGAAGCCGTCGCCATGGCCGACCGGGTGCTGTTAATAGAAGAGGGAAAAATTGGTCTGGATCTGACGGTGGATATTCCACGCCCTCGCCGTGTGGGATCGGCCAGACTGGCAGAGCTGGAAGCGGAGGTGCTGGAGCGGGTGATGAGGCGCGGTGTGAATGAGCGCGCGTTGATTACGGCTAATGCCTGATGCCTTCACCCGGCCCTCTCCCACAGGGAGAGGGTGGGATTAACGTTTATATTACGCCAGCGCCTTCGAAATCTTCTCGTACAGATCGCCAGAGAGATTTTCCAGCCCTTTAAGCTGCTCAAGCGCGGCACGCATCTTCGCCTGGCGCTGCGCATCGTAGCGTTTCAGGCGGATCAGCGGCTCAATCAGACGTGATGCCACCTGCGGGTTACGGCTGTTCAACTCGGTCAGCATTTCTACCATGAACTGATAACCGCTGCCGTCTTCCGCGTGGAACGCAGCCGGGTTGCTGCTGGCAAACGCGCCAATCAGGGAGCGGACGCGGTTCGGGTTGCTCATGGTAAAGGAGCGATGCTTCAGCAGGCTGCGCACGTTGCTGAGCGCATCGGCTGCCGGACTGGTCGCCTGCAGAATGAACCACTTGTCCATAACCAGGCCATCCTGGTGCCACTTGTCGTCATACTCTTGCATCAGCGCATCACGGCACGGTAACTCGGCTGCCACGCTTGCCGCCAGGGCTGCGAGCGCGTCGGTCATATTATCCGCTTCGTGATACTGCTTGCTCACCAGCGTGTTCGCCAGGTCTGTTTCACCAAAGGCCAGGTAGCGCAGACAGGTATTGCGCAGGGAACGTTTACCAATGTCGCCATGTTCCACGCGGTACGCATCCAGCTTGTTGGCGTTGTAGATCGCCAGGAACTCATCCGCCAGTTCGGCCGCCAGCGTGCGGGTCAGCGCTTCACGCACAGCCACGATGGCAATAGGATCGATGGTCTCGAACAGCTCGGCGATTTCGGTCGCGGACGGCAACGTCAGGATTTCAGCCGCGAGGGCCGGATCAATCTGTTCATCCAGCAGAACCGCACGGAACGCGTCAGCCACGTGAACCGGCAGCGACAGCGGCTGGCCCTGCTGATGACGATTAACGTTCAGCTTGATGTATGTCGCGAGCAGGCTTTGAGCGGCATCCCAGCGGGAGAAATCGTTGCGCGCGTGACGCATCAGGAACGTCAACTGCTGATCGCTCCACTTGTACTCCAGCTTCACTGGTGCAGAGAATTCACACAGCAGCGCAGGCACCGGCTGGAAATAGACGTTATCGAAGATAAAGGTCTGCTCTGCCTGGGTCACGTTCAGCACGTGGTGTACCGGGTGGCCACCCTTCTGCAGCGAGATCACTTTGCCTTCGTTATCATACAGTTCAATGCTGAACGGGATGTGCAGCGGATATTTTTCTTCCTGCTCAGCCGTTGGCGGCGTGCGTTGGCTGATGGTCAGGGTGTACTGCTCGGTCTCCGGATTGTAATCGTCTTTAACGGTGACAATCGGCGTACCGGCCTGGCTGTACCAGCGGCGGAAGTGAGAGAGATCCACATTCGACGCATCTTCCATTGCCTGCACAAAATCATCGCAGGTGGCGGCGCTGCCGTCGTGACGCTCGAAATAGAGCTGCATCCCTTTCTGGAAGTTCTCCTCGCCCAGCAGGGTATGGATCATACGGATAATTTCCGCCCCTTTTTCATACACCGTCAGGGTGTAGAAGTTATTCATCTCGATGACTTTGTCCGGACGAATTGGGTGCGCCATCGGACTGGCATCTTCCGCGAACTGCAACCCACGCATGGTGCGCACGTTGTTGATGCGGTTAACCGCCCGCGAGCCCAGATCGGAGCTGAACTCCTGGTCACGGAATACGGTCAGGCCTTCTTTAAGGCTCAGCTGGAACCAGTCGCGGCAGGTGACGCGGTTACCGGTCCAGTTATGGAAATATTCGTGGCCAATAACCCGCTCGATATCGAGGTAGTCTTTATCGGTGGCGGTATCGGTACGGGCCAGCACGTATTTGGAGTTAAAGATGTTGAGACCTTTGTTCTCCATCGCGCCCATGTTGAAGAAGTCGACGGCGACAATCATATAGATGTCGAGATCGTATTCCAGACCAAAACGCTCTTCGTCCCATTTCATGGAGTTGATGAGCGAGGTCATCGCCCATGGCGCGCGATCGAGGTTACCACGGTCAACGAACAGTTCCAGCGCCACTTCGCGGCCAGAACGGGTTTTGAAGGTGTCACGTAAGACGTCGAAATCACCCGCCACCAGCGCAAACAGGTAGCATGGTTTTGGGAACGGATCCTGCCACTGTACCCAGTGACGGCCGTTTTCCAGCTCACCCTCACCCACGCGGTTACCGTTAGAGAGCAGGAAAGGATAAAGCGTTTTATCCGCGATGATTTTGGTGGTAAAGCGCGCCAGCACGTCCGGACGGTCAAGATACCAGGTGATGTGGCGGAAACCTTCCGCTTCACACTGGGTGCACAGCGCCACGCCAGACTGGTAGAGCCCTTCCAGCGCCGTATTGGCGGCAGGGCTGATTTCATTCACGATGCGCAGCGTAAAGCGTTCCGGCAGGTTATCGATCACCAGCTGGTTGTCTTCTTCTTTATAGTCAGTCCAGGCTGCATCATTAATATGCAGGGAGACCAGCGTCAGGTCTTCACCATCCAGACGCAGCGGCACTGCCGTCGCGCTCTGGCGCGTCACCTGGCTTACCGCCGTCACAACGGTTTTAGTGGCATCCAGGTCAAAAGTCAGATCGATATCGCTAATCAGGTAATCCGGCGCACGATAGTCGTGGCGGTATTTGGCTTGTGGCTGTTGTGTCATAGAAAACCTTATGCATCGTTTGTCGAATAACGATTCCAGTCTATTCCTGTTGTGTAGATCGCGCTATGCAGAATGTTCATCTTTTCAGGTACAAACACCCTTTTTGCTACATTTGTATAATATGAACTCATAATTTTTAAAATCGATAAAGATCGTCCAGGAGCGCATAAAACAAGGGATGAGCGAGATCGAGACAAAACATGATTAACGAACTTTAACGCACTTTACCATGCACTTTTGCCCCATCCATGCCCCAAAGCTTTTTTAAGCCAACCTCAGACAACATCGGCTCTGCAGGTCACATCGACAATAATTATTCACGCAGAAATACCCTCAAAATTTAAAAACAAAGGGCTCACGCCTTGACAGACAAATCCTCCACAGCAAAAATACTGTATATCCAAACAGTAGATAATGGAGCGCATTATGTTTGTTGAACTGGTTTACGATAAGCGAAACGTTGAAGGCTTGGAGGGAGCCAGGGAGATTATCCTGGCCGAGTTGACGAAACGAGTGCACCAGATTTTCCCTGATGCTGAAGTGAGGGTGAAGCCGATGCAGGCGAACGGCTTGAATAGCGATGCCAGCAAAAGCGATCGGGAAAAGCTGAACCGCATGCTGGAGGAAATGTTCGATGATTCTGACATGTGGCTGACCTCTGAATCTCCTATTGTTCGCCAGCATGGGTAATATCATATCGGGCAGCCATTTCAGCAGCTGCCCACTTCTTAAGATAAGTAGTCAGTCAAAATCGCTATCAAGACTAAAAAGTTACAACAGAAGCGACTCTCTCACTCTCATTGGATTCAGGTCCGTAAAAGTGGAGCGCTGAAACAGTTACACCATCATCTGTCCTCTTCGCAAAGAGTAAAGGGCAAATGGGAAGCGAGGACGAGAACTCAGTAAGGGTCTCGTCCTGCAGATCTGAAAAATCGAAAGAATGTACTTTTTCGTCCATTGTAACTGTGAGTACGTCGCCCTGTGCTGAGTAGGTGACTGTGAAATCTGCACGTTGTGGACTAAGCAAAATTTTCATTTGAGTACCCTCAGAACCAGCGGCCGATGGCTGTAATGTAAATGGTGTCGGCGCCGGAATAAGTACCGCTATTCACAGCATGAAAAGCAAACTGGCATGATGTCTGGCTGCCGCTGCCGAGCTCAATTCTTACATTGTGGCCATTATTGTTAATGTGACCAGAACAGTAAGCTGGAGCTGCAAAATTAGCCGGGAATGGTACTGGGTTTTGTGAGCTTCGATACCCACCCAGCGAGCCGGCTGTTGTCACATTTTTATTTACTGCATCTGCGGCCGCAACCGCCATTCGGCAAATTTGAGTACCATCGGCAAAACGAACATACTCACCATTCGAATTTGCCCCCTTCTCTATCACTGCTCCGGTGGGCACTCCGCCAGCCTGGGAAACTGTGCCTAAAACATCGGCCAAAGCAGCACTTCTCAAACCGAGGTTTGCGCGAGCGTCAGCAGCATTCTTTGCACCTGTACCGCCCTGGCTGATACTGAGCGCGGTAGTCAGGCCGCTTAGGCTGGTTATATCGCTGTTAGCCCCTTTCTTCGCCAGCGATTTCTGCCCCGGTACGGTGACGGGCACACCGTTAATCGTGATAGTGACGTCTGTAGTACCGTTCATCACATCAGCGAAACCGCTCATGTAGCGCTGGTACATAGTGAATGTTTCAGCGATGTCCTGCGCCAGACCGTCAACGCTAAGGCTGTCGCTCAGAAGAATGGCGTATTTAGTTCCAGAAGGTACGGCAGGGTTAGCAGCTGGCGTAACGGTAAGAGAGGTTGCGCTTCCAATCGCGGTAATCTGGAAAACCTGCGCTGGGCTGGTCATTGCAATAACGGTACAGCCGTTACGAATAAGTGAGCCAGCTGCAGTAAAGTTTGTGCCGGTACCTGTAAGGGTGTTTCCGCTGATGGCGATAGTGCCAGTAGTATAAATCATGTTTTCTCCAGGCAATAAAAAACCCGCCAAAAGTGACGGGTTATTAATCGTGTTGAATGTCTAATTGGATTATGAGAACGACCCGGTACCTCGGGTAATGGTTAACGTCGGTGATGTAATTGACTTACTTGCTGTTCCGCTTCCTGTGACTGTAATGGTTCCCGTAACTGTATTTGCGGTGATGTTTCTCAATGCATGCCTTACCGATATCCACATCCCAGTATTCCCTGACGGTACGTTAATATTTCCAAGGTCACGTATATTCCCATTGATATTGAGCGTGATGTTAACGACCGTTGTTCCGGTAAGCGATGACACATAAATCAGACCTTCGAGAAGGGCGGATTTCGCAAGCGAGGAATTAGAGGAGTCTGTGAATGTTATCGCTCTGGTAGCTGTTGTAGCGCCTGAAACGACAACGTCTGCTCCAACTCCAATATTCGCTATATCACCGACAAAAGTCGTGGCCTCAACACTACCCTTAAAGCTTCCATTTGTTGCATATACTGTTCCACGGATAGTGACGTTATTAAATACAGCGTAACCCGATTTATTAATATGCCAGCCAACGTTCCCAGTGCCATCCCAGGTTGAAGACTGAATATAGCTGCCGATTTTGGCATTGCTGATGGTACCGTCCTGGATGAACGTATCCCGGATGAAGGTCTGTCCGTTCTGGATTACGAACGGCAACGACACCGCCCCACCAGCCTGCGCCATTACCGCGAAACGGTCAGCCACAAACAGCACCTGTGATTGCATGCCGGATGGCGTATTCTCAACACCTATACCCATACCAGCAGCATACTGTTTTCCGTTCGCATCCACGGCAACCTTGATGCTGTACATCGCATTCAGGTCGCCGTTGACGTTCGCAATGGCCTGCGCGTTGGTGGTGATCGCTGAAGTGTGCCCGTTGATGGTCGCCGTAATGCCGTTTATCTGCGTGGCCGTGGCCTGCTGATAATTGGAAAACGTCTGGTTCAGGCTGTTGATTGCTGCCTTGTTGCCGTTCACGTCAGTCTGCAAACTCAGCAGCGAACGCGCTGTTGCCTCCCTGTCGCTTGCCATAACATTATCAATATGATCGATACTGGCTTTGTTATCTCCATACTGGACGCTCAGGAGGTTGCGCTGGTTAACCTGCGCGAGCGTACTCGTTATTAGCGCGATAGCATTGTTCTGAAT
>NZ_LNII01000141.1:0-21823 GCF_001463365.1 Enterobacter sp. 50793107
TTCGGGTGACTCTCTATCCGGCTTCGGATCGTGGTCGCTGTGGGCTTGGTTGTTGTGTCTTTTTCTTTTTTGTTTGGTCCTACGTCTGTGGGTATCTTGTAGTTTTATTGCGGGAAGGTCTTGTGTTAGCTTGAGTCTTTAACGATCCTCCCACCCCCGTGATCTACACCTCTCTATTCGTCGCCACCGTCAGATGTTTTTAAGGTCCCTTCTTTTTTCTGGTCTTTCTTTGGCCAGTCGTCGTCGTCATCCCACTTGTCGTTAAAATCACGATGAGGCGGAAGATCCGGCTTGTTGGCGAGGAATTTTTTATGGTCAACGCGCTTAAGATCTTTAATCACGTTAAGCAATACGCCTACCAGAAACACTAACACCAGAATCCACCAGTACTTTGCAAGCCAATCCATTCGCTATTCCTCTCAGAGCGCTCGTCAGGCGACGATTTGCTCCATAATACGTTGATACATACGGGCCAGCAGTTGTAAATCCGCGGCATTTACACACTCATTGATTTTATGAATGGTCGCGTTCACTGGCCCCAGTTCGACAACCTGAGCTCCCATGCGGGCGATAAAGCGTCCGTCTGAGGTGCCACCCGTCGTCAGCAGTTGTGGCTTAATTTCATTATAGTGCTCGATGGCGTTCACCACCGCATCCACCAGTTTGCCACGCTGTGTCAGGAACGGCTGGCCGGAAAGCCACCAGTCCACGGTGTAACGCAGCTGATATTTTTCCAGCAGGGCGATAACGCGCGCTTTGATCATCTCATCGGTCAGTTCCGTGCTGAAACGGAAGTTAAACTGAACGAAACAATCGCCCGGGATCACGTTGTTGCTGCCGGTTCCTGCCTTCACGTTCGCAATCTGCATGCTGGTTGGCGGGAAGTACTCATTGCCTTTGTCCCACTCAATGCTTACCAGTTCACTCAGCATCGGCGCTGCGCGGTGAACTGGGTTATCGGCCAGATGCGGGTACGCCACGTGTCCCTGTACGCCGTGAATGGTCAGGTTACAGGTTAACGAACCGCGGCGGCCATTTTTCACCACATCGCCCACCACCTCGGTACTGGACGGCTCGCCGACCAGACAGTAGTCCAGACGCTCGTTGCGGGCCATCAGGGCCTCAACCACCTTGACGGTGCCGTTATGGGCGCTGGCTTCTTCATCAGAGGTAATGAGAAACGCGAGACGGTTTTTATGGTTCGGGTGCTGGGCGACAAAGCGCTCAGCCGCCACAACCATTGCCGCCAGGGAGCCTTTCATGTCTGCGGCGCCGCGGCCAAAGAGCATGCCATCGCGGATGGTTGGTTCAAACGGAGGGTTGATCCAGCGGTCCGCATCACCTGCGGGAACCACGTCGGTATGCCCGGCAAAGGCCAGTGTTTCGCCCTGGCCACGCCACGCCCAGAAATTCTGGGTGTCGCCAAAATCCATCCGCTCCACGGTAAAACCGATGGCACGCAGGCGCTCAATCATTAATGCCTGACAACCTGCGTCGTCCGGGCTAAGGGAAGGACGGCGAATAAGCTGCTGAGTCAGCTCAATGACCGGGCATGACATAAACTACACCTCAACGAAAAAAGTCGGAATAAAGGGTTTCACTGAAACCCAGCAGCATAGGCTGCCCGGGCGCGCAGAGCAATGGGCGTTTGATGATTGCTGGCATTTCAAGCATCAGATTTGCTGCGCTGTTGGCATCCTTGATGCTGGCACGCAGTGATTCGTCCAGCTTGCGCCAGGTCGTGCCGCGGGTGTTCAGCAGCGCGTCCCACCCCAGTTCGTTAATGGCGGTATGCAGAAATTCTGCATCAAGCCCATCGGCACGGTAATCGTGGAAGCGGTACTCGACGTTGTTAGCTTCGAGCCAGCGACGGGCTTTTTTGATCGTGTCACAATTTTTAATGCCGTACATGACAACCATGTTGAATCCTTTTGTTCTTATGACCATTAAATGTTCAGTAAATTCGAAGATATATCCTTAAACGGAATATAACACATTCAGAAACGCTCTGGATTAACACCTCTTTTTAATTCAACTCACACCTGTACGCTGAATATTCTTTCATCATTTAAGCATAGATGTCCAGCAGGTATAAATTGCCTGTAAACTCAGCGGGTAAAATAAAACTCACCCGTGCGTAGGGTTATTTCAAAATATTGCTGGCCGTCACACAAAATTTAAGGTTCTCCGTTCATATTTATCATAAATCCAGCGCGCAGACGGGGTACAATCACAGCAATCGGTTAAATTGTCTTCACAATGATGATACGTTTTCGTAGAATGCGCATAATAATAAGAGAGGTTGTTATGATTGAACGTGAACTGGGGAACTGGAAAGATTTTATCGAAGGCATGCTTCGTAAATGACATTCAGTAAGAATTGCAAGAGCACTTAAATAAGTAAAATAACCATAGTGTGAATTAATCGCACAGTAAAAAGGCGGCCTACTGAGCCGCCTTTTTTATTTTCACTATCTTATTCAGGCCGTTCCTTGAGCGGGAAGCGGCGACGCACCAGCACGAAGAACAGCGGCACAAAATAAATGGCCAGGATCGTGGCTGAAATCATTCCTCCCATGACGCCTGTACCTACCGCATGCTGGCTGCTGGAGCCTGCACCTGAGCTGGTTGCCATCGGTAACACCCCGAAGACAAACGCCAGCGAGGTCATCAGGATTGGACGTAAGCGCTGACGGCAGGCATGCAGCGTGGAAGCCATCAGTTCATGGCCTTTCGCATTCATCTCATTGGCAAACTCAACAATCAGGATGGCGTTTTTCGCCGACAACCCAATCACGGTGAGCAGCCCCACCTGAAAGTAAACGTCGTTCTCCAGACCGCGCATCCAGGTGGCGAGCAGCGCGCCGATCACGCCAAGCGGTACCACCAGCATGACCGAGAACGGGACTGACCAGCTTTCATACAGCGCCGCAAGACAGAGGAAGACCACCAGCAGCGAAAGCGCGTAAAGCGCGGGAGCCTGCGCCCCGGAGAGCCGCTCCTGATAAGACATGGCCGTCCACTGCAGACCAAAGCCAGCGGGCAGCTGTTGCACCAGCTTTTCCATGGTGTCCATCGCCGTACCGGTGCTGACGCCCGGCGCGGCTTCACCGACGATCTCAACGGCGGAATAGCCGTTATAGCGCTCCAGACGCGGAGAACCGCTCTCCCAGTGCGAGGAGGCGAAGGCGGAGAACGGCACCATGCCGCCCGCATTGTTGCGGACATACCAGCGGTTAATATCGTCCGGCAGCATGCGGTATGGCGCGGCGGATTGCACATACACTTTTTTAACGCGACCGCGATCCATAAAGTCATTCACATAGCTTGAACCCCACGCCGTTTGCAGGGTGTCGTTAATATCGTCGATGGAAACGCCCAGCGCCTGCGCCTTACGCTGATCAATATCCACCTGCAGCTGCGGGCTGTCATCCAGACCGTTGTGACGGACGCGGGTCAGACCCGGATCTTTACCGGCCAGCTCTAACAGCTTGTCGCGTGCCGCCATCAGCGCCGTGTGGCCCGCACCGGCATGGTCCTGCAACTCCATGTCAAACCCGGCAGAACTGCCGAGACCGCTGATGGCCGGTGGGCTGCTGGCAAAAACGCGAGCCTCTTTGATACGGGAGAAGGCTTTGGTCGCGCGTTCGATAATGGCAAACGAGGTGCCCGTTTTCGTATCGCGTGCGTCCCAGTCTTTCAGGCGCACAAACATACGTGCAACGTTCTGCCCGTTCCCGCCCGGGCCGGAGCCGACGGTGGAGAAGACCGACACCACGTTATCTTTCTCTTTGGTAAAGAAGTACTGCTCCACCTTCTGAACTACCTTCAGCGTTTGCTGCTGCGTTGACCCGCTCGGGAGCTGCACCGAAGTGATGAACATCCCCCGGTCTTCCTGCGGCAGGAACGAAGTCGGCAGATGCAGGAACAGCCATACCATACCGCCCAACAGCACAACATAAATCATCATCCAGCGCAGGCTGCGGTGCAGCACCTTGCCGACGGCAGTTTCATAACGCGCGGCACTGCGGTTGAACATGCGGTTAAACCAGCCAAAAAAGCCTTTCTGACCGTGCTGCTCCCCTTTATGTAGCGGCTTGAGGAGGGTGGCGCAGAGGGCAGGCGTGAGGATCAGCGCCACCAGCACCGAGAGCACCATTGCGGAGACGATGGTGATTGAGAACTGACGATAAATGGCGCCGGTTGTGCCGCCGAAAAACGCCATCGGGATAAAGACCGCCGAGAGCACCATCGCGATGCCAACTAACGCCCCCTGAATTTGTCCCATCGATTTACGCGTGGCCTGACGGGGGGAAAGCCCTTCCTCGCTCATGATGCGCTCGACGTTTTCGACCACCACGATGGCATCGTCCACCAGCAGGCCAATCGCCAGCACCATTGCAAACATCGTCAGGGTGTTAATGCTGTAACCAAACGCGTAAAGCACCGCGAAGGTACCCAGCAACACCACCGGAACGGCAATGGTCGGGATCAGCGTTGCGCGGAAGTTTTGCAGGAACAGGTACATGACCAGGAAGACCAGCGCGATCGCTTCCAGCAGCGTTTTCACCACATCTTCAATAGAGGCTTTAACGAAGGAGGTGGTTTCGTAGGCGACTTTATATTCCAGCCCGTGGGGAAAATAGTGCGACAGCTCATCCAGACGATCCAGCACCAGCTGCGCGGTGGCCATTTCATTGGCCCCGGAGGCCAGTTTTACCCCCAGACCGGAGGCCGGGTTACCGTTAAAGCGGCTGAGATAATCATATTTCTCTGCCCCCATTTCTACTGTGGCGACATCGCCCAGGCGGACCTCTGAACCATCCTGATTTACGCGCAGGGTAATGTTGCGAAACTGCTCCGGGGTCTGAAGCAGCGACTGTGAGTTAATGGTGGCATTCAACGCTTGTTTATCGACGGAGGGCGTTCCCCCCAGTTGTCCCACCGCAATCTGGGCGTTCTGGGATTTAATGGCATCCGTCACGTCGGTTGCCGTCATCTGGAAGCTGTTCAGCTTATTCGGATCAAGCCAGATACGCATTGAATACTGAGAGCCGTAAGCATCGATATCACCGACGCCGTTAATACGGCTGAGGGGATCCTGAATATTACTGGCGACGTAGTCCGCAATGTCCTGCTTATCCATGGAACCGTCGGTAGAGACAAACGCAATAGTCAGGATGTTGGTGTCACCGGTTTTACGTACGGTAACCCCCTGATTCTGCACCGCCTGAGGCAGTTTACGCATCGCCGACTGCAGCTGGTTTTGCACCTGCTGTACGGCTTCGTCCGGATCCGTACCGGCGGTAAAGCTCAGGGTGACGGTCGCCTGGCCCGTGGCGCTACTCTGCGAGGACATGTACATCAGGTTATCCAGACCCGTCATGTTCTGCTCGATAACCTGCGTGACGGTATTTTCCAGCGTTTGTGCTGAAGCTCCGGGGTAATTTGCCGTGACGCGCACGTTTGGTGGTGCCAGGTCGGGATATTGCTCAACAGGAAGTGAAGTAATGGCCAGGACACCTGTCAGACACAACAGTATGGCAAGTACCCAGGCAAAAATGGGGCGATCGATAAAAAAATTCGCCATGAAAATGAGACCTCGTTTTGCTGCACGTCATTATTGTTTATTGCCCGCATCACTTTAGCGGCAAGACGAAGACCAAACGTGGAGAAATAAAGGAGATAGTGTAAATTATCATGCGCTTTTCTCTGCGCTTCACCTTTTACCGTTATTTACCTCCCGGCCCCGTTTGTCGGGAAGATCACGCTCACCAGCGTCCCCCCGTTTTGCGGCTGGGAAAAGTGCAGCGTTCCGCCAAGTCGCGCCGCCCGTTCGCGCATAATATTCAGCCCGTAATGTCCCGGCGGCTCGCTGGCTTCGCCAATCCCGATACCGTTATCGCGAATGCTGACGCTGTGGGTGCCGTCAGCAGACGTCACGCAGCTGACGGTTATCTCGCTGGCCTGGGCGTGCTTCATCGCATTCAACACCGCTTCACGCACGATCTGCAGCAAATGCACCTGTTTCTGGGCATCCAGCGCCAGCGAGGAGAGGCGGCAGTCGAGGTGCAGCTTTGCCTGCGTCTGGCTCTGTAACCCGTCCAGTGACTCCTGTAGGGCCGCGGGCAGATTGGCGTGGTTAAGCGTCAGGCGGAAGGTGGTAAGCAGTTCCCGCAATTGATGCCAGGCGTTGTTAAGCTCGCGGGAAAAGTCGGTGATAATGGTCTGCGCCGGGGCATTTTCCTGCGGGATAGCGCGTTTCAGCAGTGCCAGCTGAATACGTAAATACGACAGTACCTGCGCCAGGGAATCGTGCAGCTCGCGGGCGATCGTCGCGCGCTCTTCCATCAGCAGCAACTGCTGGTAGTGCTTTTGCGCCTGGTTGAAATACAGTCCGCGTCCGAGCATTGTCGCCACGCTTTCCATCAGCGGCAGAGGAACGTTGCCCGTCTCGCTTTGCCAGCGTAATTCCCCGTACAGGGTATCCTGCATCAGCACGGGCAGCGTTTGGACAGGGCTCCCGGTTGATTCGATACCCTCACTGAGCCGCCAGTCGTCGCTGGTGCGCAATTCCAGGTAGTTCATCTGCGTGTACTCATGCACTATCTGCAAAATATGCCGGAAACAGTGGCTGTCTATCTGGCCGGTGTTCAGTGCCTGAGAGCATTTAAACAGCATCTCGAGTTGCTGATGCGCCTCATTCAGATGCTGCGTCTTTTCCGCTACGGAGTGTTCAAGCGAGCGATACAGCGTATGCAGCTCGGCAGACATGTGGTTGAACGCCCGGGAAAGTTGGCCCAGTTCGTTTGGCAGCGCGGTATCCGGTGCAGGCGTATCGAATTGCCTCCGCTCAATGCGCTCGCTGGCCGCCACCAGATTATTCAGCGGTAACACCACCTGGCGGCGGATGCGTCGCAGGGTAAAGATCGTCAGGATCAGGATGCCCATCCCGCCCGCCAGGGAGATCAGAATCACCGCCCGGATTTTATGTTCGGTGTAGTGCTGAAGGGCGAGCACAAAGGCGTCAATCCGGCCGACAAAGTCTTCAATGTGGGCCTGATACCACCCGCTATCGCCGCGAGCGATGTGGTTGTCCATCTCCTGCCATGCCAGATGCAGCTGCTGATAGCGCGCCTTAACATCGTCCGGCACGTACCAGCGGCTCAGCTTCTGTAGCGCAGGGGCGCTCAGCGTCTGCTGCCAGCTCTCGCGATGCGCCGCCAGGGCGTCGCTGTTGCGTTGCATCTCATAGCCCAGACGGTAGCTCTGCATTCGCAGGGAACCGGCAATATTGATGGCTTCTGCATCCCGCTGGCTGCTGGCAAGCGTGAACAACGCGACGGTGCTGGTCAGAACGGACAGCACGATAATGGAAATGAAAGCCCGGGCCAGGCTTCCGGAAACGGGTCGTTTAACGGTCACAGAACAGCTTCCTGAAAAAATTGATCTGCCACAGGTTCACTGGAGATAGTTCGGCTTCCTGGGCATTTGTACATTGCCTGATAGCGCCGCCGTGGGTAAATACAATATTCCTATAAAGAATAAGGTTATTGAACCAAAAACAGGTGTCGTTATGAATCGTTTTATTATGGCCAACAGCCAGCAGTGTATAGGGTGCCGTGCCTGCGAAGTGGCCTGCGTGATGGCGCACAACGATGAACAACACGTGCTGAGCGAACGCCATTTTCATCCCCGCATCACTGTCCTGAAATCTGGCGCGAAGAGCACGCCTGTAACCTGCCACCATTGCGAAAATGCGCCCTGCGCGCAGAGCTGCCCTAACGGGGCCATCAGCAAATGCGATGACAGCGTACAGGTGAATCAACAAAAATGCATTGGCTGTAAAGCCTGCGTGGTTGCCTGTCCGTTCGGCACGATGGAGATCGTTGTTACGCCTCTCGACAAGGGCAACGTAAAAGCCTCGGCGCATAAATGCGATCTTTGCCACACGCGCCCACAGGGCCCGGCCTGCATCGAAAATTGTCCGGCACAGGTGCTTACCCTGGCGACGCCCGCCGTACTGAATAACCTGGCGAAAACCCGCCGCCAGCGCACCGCCCGTCAGGAGGCGCAGCCCTGGCACGGCGAGGCGGTAAGGCCAGACCTGCCGCACACCCGCCTTGAGCAGATGAGAAACACACCGCGACGCGGGGAGCCGGATAAACTCGCCGCGAGTGCACGCGTCAGCCATTTTCAGGAGATCTACCTGCCGTTTCGGGCAGAGCAGGCCGCGCGTGAGGCATCGCGCTGCCTGAAGTGCGGCGAACACAGCATTTGTGAATGGACCTGTCCGCTGCACAACCATATCCCCCAGTGGATTGAACGCGTTAAAGCGGGGGATATCGCCGGGGCGGTTGAGCTTTCACACCAGACCAACTGTTTACCTGAAATTACCGGCCGCGTCTGCCCGCAGGACCGATTATGTGAAGGCGCCTGCACCGTGCGTGATATCTCGGGCGCGGTGACCATTGGCAACATCGAGCGCTATATCTCTGACCAGGCGCTGGCGATGGGCTGGAAGCCGGATCTGAGCGGCGTGACACCGGTTGATAAACGTGTGGCGGTGATCGGCGCGGGGCCTGCGGGGCTTGCCTGTGCCGACGTGCTGGCGCGCAGCGGCGTGCGCGTCACGGTCTATGACCGGCACCCGGAGATTGGCGGCTTGCTGACGTTTGGTATCCCGGCCTTTAAGCTCGATAAATCGCTGCTCGCACGGCGCAGGGAGATATTCACGGCCATGGGGATCCAGTTCGTTCTGAACTGCGACGTCGGACAGGATGTGCCGCTGTCACAGCTGCAACGCGAATACGATGCACTGTTTATTGGTGTGGGAACCTATCGTTCCATGAAAGCGGGTATCGCACATGAAGATGCGCCCGGCGTCTATGACGCGTTACCTTTCCTGGTGGCAAACACCCGCCACGTGATGGGGCTTGAGGCAACAACCAAAGAGCCATTTATCGATACCCGGGGGCTGAACGTGGTGGTGCTCGGCGGGGGCGATACCGCCATGGACTGTGTCCGCACCGCGTTACGTCACGGTGCGGCGAAGGTAACCTGCGCCTACCGCCGGGATGAAGCCAATATGCCGGGCTCGAAAAAAGAGGTGAAGAATGCGAAGGAAGAGGGCGCCGCGTTTGAGTTTAACGTTCAGCCCGTGGAGTTAACTCTGGCACCTGACGGACAGGTCAACGGCATTCGCATGCTGCGTACCGAACTCGGCGAACCGGATGCTCAGGGCCGTCGTCGGCCGGTACCGATAGCGGGGAGCGAATTTGTGATGCCTGCGGATGCGGTGATCATGGCATTTGGTTTCAATCCACACGAGATGCCGTGGCTGCAGGCGCAGGGCGTGGAGACGGATAGCTGGGGACGAATTATCGCCTCGGTGGAGAGCCGCTATCGCTATCAGACCTCTAACCCGCAAATTTTCGCAGGCGGTGACGCCGTACGCGGCGCAGATTTAGTGGTCACCGCCATGGCGGAAGGGCGACATGCTGCGCAGGGTATCCTCGACTGGCTGGGCGTCAGCGCGTTAAAAACGCATTAAATCGGGTGGGCGACAAAGCGGGGTTCACGGCGTAATATAGGCAGACTCATTGTGTCGTGGAGCCCGTATGACCCTGAAAATTGACGTTATCAAAGACAAAATCCTTTCTGATAATTACTTTGTCCTGCGTAACATCACCTATGATTTAACGCGTAATAACGGGGACGTGATCCGCCACAAACGTGAGGTTTACGACCGCGGCAATGGGGCAACCATTCTGCTTTATAACCGTGAAAAGCAGAGCGTGGTGCTGATCCGCCAGTTCAGGGTGGCGACGTGGGTCAATGGCAATCCGGACGGACGGCTGATTGAAACCTGCGCAGGTCTGCTCGATGACGATGAGCCGGAAGTGTGTATCCGCAAAGAAGCCATCGAGGAGACGGGCTTTGAAGTGGGTGAGGTTAAAAAAGTTTTCGAACTGTTTATGTCACCCGGCGGCGTGACGGAAATCGTCCATTTCTTTATTGCCGAATACAGCGATGCGCATCGTATCCATCAGGGCGGTGGGGTGGAAGATGAAGATATCGAGGTGCTGGAGATAACGTTTGTCCAGGCGCTGGCGATGATCCGTTCCGGGGAAATTAAAGATGGTAAGGCTGTAATATTACTGCAGTATTTACAAACAACCGGGCTGATGGATCCCTCTTTCGAACGGATGTAGTTTGTTTTTCGGATAAATCTATCCGATAAATCCGATTGAGCAACCCCGGCGGGAACACGAAGATACTGCCCAGTTAAGCGTTTTCGTTCCGGGATTGTGCCATTCATGCGCTACTGCGTTTTTATTTTTTTCCTGATTTGTGTGCTCCCCGCACCGCGGGTGTGGGCTGCGCCTGCACAGCAATCATTCTCAGACTGGCAGGTGACCTGCAATAACCAGAATTTTTGCCTGGCACGCAACACCGGTGAACACCGTGGTCTGGTGATGACGCTTAGCCGCAGCGCTGGCGCGAAAACCGATGCCTCGTTACGTATCGATCTCGGCGGTCTTTCAGACCCGTCTGTCAAAGAGCCTGCAATTGCGCCGCGCCTGCTGCTGGATGGGGTGCCCGTGACGCTGGAGCGCCAGCACTGGCAGTTAACGCCCTGGCATCTGAAAACGGACGATGCTGCGACCATCACTGCATTTCTTAAGCATATCCAGGAAGGGAAAGCGCTAACCCTGCGTGATGGCAAGCAGGCGATCTCCCTCAGTGGCCTGAAAGCGGCGCTGTTGTTTATCGATGCGCAGCAAAAGCGCGTCGGCAGTGAAACCGCCTGGATTAAAAAAGGTGACGATCCGCCGTTAAGCGTGCCGCCCGCACCGGCCCTGAAAAAGGTGGCGGTTGTGAATCCCACCCCGACACCGCTCTCCCACAGCGAACTGAACGATCTGCTGGATTATGGTACCTGGCGGATGAATAACAGCCAGTGCTCGCTCGACCCCAACCGTCGGGAAGTGCGCGTCACTGCGCTTACCGATGACAAAGCGCTGCTGATCGTCAGTTGCGAAGCGGGGGCGTATAACACCGTCGATCTGGCCTGGCTGGTATCACGTAAAAAACCGTTTTCTTCCCGTAGCGTCAGGCTGCGTCTGCCGTTTACGCCGTCCAGCGGTAGCAGTGAAATGGAGTTAATGAACGCTCGCTTTGATGAGAAAACGCGTGAGTTGACCACCCTGGCGTTAGGGCGGGGGATTGCCGACTGCGGTATCCAGACGCGCTGGCGCTTTGACGGCCAGCGCTTCCGTCTGGTGCGTTATGCCGAGGAGCCCAGCTGCGATAACTGGAATGGGCCAGATGCCTGGCCCACGTTGTGGATCACACGCTAGTTTTGCCGGGTGGCGGTTACACCTTACCCGGCCCACGTTTCGAACCATGTAGGCCCGGTAAGCGTAGCGCCACCGGGCACGCAGGCCGCACTAAAGCACGCTTAACGCCTTCTCAACGACGTTCTCAACGGTAAAACCGAAATACGGGAACAGCTTGTCGGCCGGCGCCGATTCACCGTATCCCCGCATGCCGACAATGGCCCCTTTCAGCCCGACATATTTGTACCAGTAGTCGGCAATGCCCGCCTCAACCGCCACGCGGGCCGTCACGCTGGATGGCAGGACCGATTCACGATATGCCTCATCCTGCGCGTCAAAGATGTCGGTTGAAGGCAGGGAAACCACGCGCACCGCGTGACCTTCGGCAGTCAGCTTCTCCGCCGCTTTGACGGTAATCTCCACCTCGGAACCGGTGGCAATCAGGATCACATCCGGCTTGCCGCCGCTGTCCTTCAGAATGTAACCGCCGCGGGCAATGTCTTTCACCTGCTCCGGCGTGCGTTCAATCTGCGCCAGGTTCTGACGTGACAGGATCAGCGCCGTCGGTCCGTTATGGCGCTCTACTGCCAGCTTCCAGCCCACCGCGGCCTCGACCTGATCGCACGGACGCCAGGTGCTGAAGTTTGGCGTCAGGCGCAGGCTCGCCAGCTGTTCAACGGCCTGGTGGGTTGGCCCGTCTTCCCCAAGCCCGATGGAGTCATGGGTGTAAACCATAATCTGCCGCGCTTTCATCAGAGCCGCCATGCGTGCGGCGTTACGGGCGTATTCCACAAACATCAGGAAGGTGGCGGTGTAGGGGACAAATCCCCCGTGATGAGCGATACCGTTGGCAATGGCGGTCATGCCGAACTCGCGTACGCCATAGTGAATATAGTTTCCGGCGATATCCTCTTTCAGCGATGTCGAGCCAGACCAGATGGTCAGGTTGCTGGGGGCCAGATCCGCCGAGCCGCCCAGCAGTTCAGGCAGGATTGGGCCAATCGCATTCAGGGTGTTTTGCGATGCCTTACGGGTGGCGATTTTGGCCGGGTTAGATTGCAGGTTTTCAATCAGCGCCTGCGTTTTCTCTTCCCAGTCCTCCGGTAGCCCTCCGCTCATGCGGCGGGTGAATTCGGCCGCCAGCTCCGGGTAGGCCTTTTTGTAGGCGGCAAATTTCTCGTTCCAGGCGTGCTGGGCCTTTTCACCCTCTTCACGGGCATCCCATGCGCGGTAAATCTCTTTCGGAATTTCGAACGGCGGATATTTCCAGCCCAGTTTCTGCCGGGTCAGCGCCACTTCCTCATCACCCAGCGCCGCACCGTGCGCCTCTTCTTTACCTGCTTTGTTCGGCGAACCAAAGCCGATAACCGTGCGGCAGATAATCAGCGACGGTTTGTCCTTCACGCTTTGCGCTTCCTGAATTGCTTTTTTCACCGCCTCGGGATCGTGGCCGTCAATTTCATGCACCACATGCCAGTGGTAGGCCTCAAACCGTTTTGCCGTGTCGTCGGTAAACCAGCCCTCGGTTTCCCCGTCTATGGAGATGCCGTTGTGGTCATAGAAGCCAATCAGCTTGCCCAGCCCCAGCGTGCCCGCGAGCGAACAGACCTCATGGGAGATCCCCTCCATCAGACAGCCGTCACCCATAAAGACGTAAGTGTAGTGATCGACGATGTCATGCCCCGGCTGGTTAAACTGCGCACCCAGCGTGCGTTCCGCGATGGCCAGCCCAACGGCGTTGGCTAAACCCTGTCCCAGCGGCCCGGTGGTGGTTTCCACCCCTGGCGTATAGCCAATCTCCGGGTGGCCGGGGGTTTTCGAATGCAGCTGGCGGAAGTTTTTCAACTCTTCGAGCGGCAGATCGTAGCCGGACAAATGCAGCAGGCTGTAGAGCAGCATCGACGCGTGGCCGTTAGAGAGAATAAAACGGTCGCGATCGTACCAGGTGGGGTCGTTAGGGTTGTGCTTCAGGAAGTCATTCCACAACACTTCGGCAATATCTGCCATGCCCATTGGTGCGCCAGGGTGGCCGGAATTGGCTTTTTGCACGGCATCCATGCTGAGGGCGCGAATGGCATTGGCTAACTCTTTACGGGACATAGTTCACTCCGTGGCAAGGTTAAAGTTTGGCGGCGAGAAGATCTTCAAGTTTGCGCTGGTCGACGGCGAACTGGCGGATGCCGTCCGCCAGTTTTTCCACGGCCATTGGGTCCTGATTGTGCTCCCAGCGGAATTCCGCTTCGGTCATGGCTTTCGGTTTGGGCAGTACGGTGGAGGTCGGCACCAGTTTACGGATCACCGTCTCTTCTTTGTCCTGCAGCTTTTTCAGCAGGTCAGGGGAGATGGTCAGGCGGTCACACCCTGCCAGCGCCAGGATCTGCTCGGTGCGGCGGAAGCTGGCCCCCATTACGATGGTTTCGTAGCGGTGCTGCTTGTAATAGTCGTAGATATTACGTACCGACTTCACGCCCGGGTCTTCCTCCACCACGTACGGATCCATCGGCTGTTTTGCCTGATACCAGTCGTAGATGCGCCCGACGAACGGTGAGATCAGGAATACGCCCGCTTCGGCACAGGCGCGCGCCTGCGCAAACGAGAACAGCAGCGTCAGGTTGCAGTGGATCCCCTCTTTTTCCAGCACTTCCGCCGCGCGGATACCTTCCCAGGTGGAGGCGAGCTTAATCAGAATGCGTGATTTGTCGATCCCCTGCTCCTGGTAGAGTTCGACGAGGCGGCGGGCTTTATTGATGCTCTTCTCTTTATCGAAGGAGAGGCGGGCATCGACTTCGGTGGAGACGCGCCCCGGGATGCTTTTCAGAATTTCCGCACCGAAATTAACCGCCAGCTTGTCACTGGCTTCGGCAACCTGTTGTTCCTGGGTTTTGCCGCGCTGTTTGCCATAGGCAATGGCGTCATCAATCAGATGACTAAAATGGGAAAGCCCTGCCGCTTTGAGCAGCAGCGACGGGTTGGTGGTTGCGTCTTCAGGCTGGTAGTGCCGAATCGACTCGATATCGCCGCTGTCTGCAACCACGGTAGTGAATTGTTTGATGCCGTCAAGTTGGTTCATAAGTCATGACTCCTTGAAAATAAAAGCGTTAGACGAGTGCGTTAGTTCACACTTCTGGAAAAATCATGATGGACTTAACAAAAAAGCATAGCAGACGGGGGAGGCATTGCTTTTGAGACGGGTAACATGGCTGTTATAAATTGATAACAATTTTTAATGTGTGATGGTGAGAGTTTGGCAGCCTTCAAAGTTTATGCGGCAGCCTGCGGCGATACTATCTGACCGATACGTAAAAGGAATAACAAGATGGACGATCAGTTAAAACAGAGTGCCCTCGATTTTCACGAGTTTCCTGTCCCGGGTAAAATTCAGGTCTCCCCGACAAAACCGCTGGCAACCCAGCGCGACCTGGCGCTGGCCTACTCGCCGGGCGTGGCGGCACCGTGTCTCGAAATTGAAAAAGATCCGCTGGCCGCTTACAAATATACCGCGCGCGGCAACCTGGTCGCCGTGATCTCTAACGGTACGGCGGTGCTGGGCCTGGGCAACATTGGTGCGCTGGCCGGTAAGCCTGTGATGGAAGGAAAGGGCGTTCTGTTCAAGAAATTCGCCGGTATCGACGTGTTTGATATCGAAGTGGACGAACACGATCCCGATAAATTCATCAACGTCGTGGCGGCGCTGGAGCCGACCTTTGGCGGTATTAACCTCGAAGACATCAAAGCGCCGGAATGTTTCTACATTGAGCAGAAACTGCGTGAACGTATGAACATTCCCGTGTTCCATGATGACCAGCACGGGACGGCGATTATCAGCACCGCCGCCATTCTTAACGGCCTGCGCGTGGTGGAGAAAAATCTTTCTGACGTGCGCATGGTAGTTTCCGGCGCGGGTGCGGCGGCCATTGCCTGTATGAACCTGCTGGTGGCGCTCGGGATGCAGAAACACAACATTGTGGTCTGCGACTCCAAAGGCGTGATCTATAAAGACCGCGAGCCTAACATGGCGGAAACCAAAGCGGCCTACGCGGTGGACGACGACGGCAAGCGTACGCTTGAGGATGTCATTGACGGCGCGGATATCTTCCTGGGCTGTTCAGGCCCGAAAGTGCTGACCCAGGAGATGGTGAAGAAGATGGCGCGTGCGCCAATGATTCTGGCGCTGGCGAACCCCGAGCCAGAAATCCTGCCGCCGCTGGCGAAAGCGGTGCGTGAAGATGCCATCATCTGTACCGGTCGCTCCGACTACCCGAACCAGGTGAACAACGTGCTCTGCTTCCCGTTCATCTTCCGTGGGGCGCTGGACGTAGGTGCGACGGCCATTAACGAAGAGATGAAGCTCGCGGCGGTGCACGCCATTGCGGAACTGGCACACGCCGAGCAGAGCGAAGTGGTTGCTTCAGCCTATGGCGATCAGGATCTGAGCTTTGGCCCGGACTACATCATTCCAAAACCGTTCGACCCGCGTCTGATTGTCAAAATCGCGCCAGCGGTTGCGAAAGCGGCGATGGACTCCGGCGTGGCGACGCGCCCGATAACCGATTTCGATGCTTACGTGGATAAGCTCACCGAGTTTGTTTACAAAACTAACCTGTTTATGAAGCCGATTTTCTCTCAGGCTCGTGCCGACGCGAAGCGGGTGGTGCTGGCGGAAGGGGAAGAGGCGCGCGTGCTCCATGCCACGCAGGAGCTGATCACCTTAGGGCTGGCGAAGCCGATCCTGATTGGCCGCCCGAGCGTTATAGAGATGCGTATCCAGAAGCTGGGCCTGCAGATCAAACCGGGCGTTGATTTTGAGATCGTCAACAATGAATCCGACCCGCGCTTTAAAGATTACTGGAGCGAATACTACGCGATCATGAAACGTCGCGGGATCACTCAGGAGCAGGCGCAGCGGGCGGTGATCAGCAACACCACGGTGATTGGCGCAATCATGGTTCATCGCGGCGAGGCGGATGCGCTGATCTGCGGCACCATCGGTGATTACCACGAGCACTTCAGCGTAGTGCAGGAGATCTTCGGCTATCGCGACGGGGTGCACACGGCCGGTGCGATGAACGCGCTGCTGCTGCCAAGCGGTAACACCTTTATCGCCGATACCTACGTCAACGACGATCCAACCCCGGACGAGCTGGCGGAGATCACCGTGATGGCGGCTGAAACCGTGCGTCGCTTTGGTATCGAACCGAAGGTGGCGCTGCTGTCGCACTCTAACTTCGGCTCCTCTAAATCTGCGGCGGCCTGCAAAATGCGACAGACGCTGGAGCTGGTTCGCGAGCGCGCACCGGAGCTGATGATTGACGGTGAGATGCACGGCGACGCCGCGCTGGTGGAGAGCATCCGCAATGAACGTATGCCAGACAGCCCGCTGAAAGGCTCAGCGAATATCCTGATTATGCCAAACGTGGAAGCGGCGCGTATCAGCTACAACCTGCTGCGCGTCTCGAGCTCTGAAGGGGTGACCGTGGGGCCGGTGCTGATGGGTGTGGCAAAACCGGTGCATGTGTTAACGCCAATTGCCTCTGTACGCCGTATCGTGAATATGGTGGCGCTGGCGGTGGTTGAGGCGCAGACGCAGCCGCTGTAAGTGATGTTTGTCGGGTGGCGCGTTCGCTTACCCGACGACCTACGGGTTGACCAGGCCGGATAAGCGCAGCGCCATCCGGCAGTTAAACCCAGTCCCGAACCTTAATAAACTCACTCAGGGCAGCCTCCGGGCTGCCTTCTTTTGGCTCGTAGCAGTACTCCCAGCGCACCAGCGGCGGCATCGACATCAGAATCGACTCCGTGCGCCCGCCGGTTTGCAGGCCAAACAGCGTCCCGCGATCCCACACCAGGTTAAACTCCACGTAGCGCCCGCGACGGTAAAGCTGGAACTCACGTTCGCGCACGCCGTAGTCGCTGTTTTTACGCCGTTCAACAATGGGCAGATAAGCGTCGGTATAGCCTTCGCCCACCGCACGCATAAAGCTGAACGCGGTATCAAAATCAGGCGTGTTCAGATCGTCAAAGAACAGCCCGCCAATGCCGCGCTGTTCGTCGCGGTGTTTGAGGTAAAAGTAGTCGTCGCACCACTTTTTGTATTTCGGGTAAACGTCTTCGCCAAACGGCAGGCAGAGATCGCGTGCGGTCGTATGCCAGTGCACGGCATCCTCTTCAAAGCCGTAGTAGGGGGTCATATCGAAACCGCCCCCAAACCACCAGACCGGATCGGCCCCCGGTTTTTCCGCAATGAAAAAACGCACGTTGGCGTGGCTGGTTGGCACAAACGGGTTGTGCGGGTGTACCACCAGCGAAACGCCCATCGCCTGGAAGCTGCGGCCTGCCAGTTCAGGACGATGCGCCGTTGCAGAAGCGGGCATGGCCTCCCCGTAAACGTGGGAAAAATTGACGCCCGCCTGTTCAAAGATACCGCCGTTTCGCAACACACGGCTACGCCCGCCACCGCCGGCCTCGCGCTGCCAGTTATCTTCCTGAAAATTACCGCCGTCTGCAGCGGCCAGTTTCTGGCAAATCTCATCCTGCAACTGCAGCAGGAAGGTTTTTACCCGCTTTGCATTCGGTTTCATTAACGTTTCCTGGAGTGCGCTTTTTGATTATCGAACCAGTTAAAGTAACTGATGATGCCGGAGGCGATGGCATTGGCGATTTTCTGACGAAACGCCGCAGTACCAAGCAGACGCTCTTCTTCCGGGTTAGTGATGAAAGAGGTCTCCACCAGCACGGACGGAATCGACGGTGATTTCAGCACCACAAACGCGGCCTGCTCCGTGCTCTTGCTGTGCAGACGGTGCACCGGCTTAATCCGTTTGAGGATATGCGAGCCCAGCGTCAGACTGTTTTTGATGGTATCGGTCTGCACGAGGTCGAACAGCACCTGCTGTAACAGGTGATCTTTATCGGTGGTCTTCTTCCCGGCGACTTCATCCGCACGGTTTTCACGGTCGGAGAGATATTTCGCCATGGCGCTACTGGCGCCGCGATTGGAGAGGGCAAACACCGACGCGCCCGCGGCGGAAGGGTTTGTAAAGCCATCCGCGTGAATGGACATAAAGAGATCGGCACCGTGCTTATGGGCAATTTCCACGCGGTCATACAGCGGAATAAAGGTGTCGCCCGTGCGCGTCAGGCGGGCGTCAATGCCGTTGCTGCGTAAAATCGATCGCACATTTTTTGCAATTGCCAGCACGACGTGTTTTTCTTTTGACCCGTTTTTGCCAATGGCGCCGGTATCAATGCCGCCGTGACCCGGGTCGAGCATGACCAGACGCTTCGCGCCTGGTTTTTTGGCTTTGGGTTTGCTGTGTCCGTTACTGGTTTTAAGCGTGCTCTCTTCTTTTGCCTGAGCCTGCTGTGCGATGCCCGTTAACGTTAAGGCCGCCAGCCCCGCTTTGAGAACCTGACGACGCGATGTGAGTGCTTTTAATGGTTTGAATGTGCTCATGCGGCCTGAATAGTAAAAATTGCGGTCCTGGTGTTATATCGTATCGCGTTTAGCGTTACGACAGTCCTTATTGAGAATTGTTTTACTTTTCATTTCAATACGTGACAAAGTGACATTATGCCAAATTTTGGCGAGATTTTCCCCGGTTATTGGCTAAATGCCCTGTTCGCGCCATAATCACTGTTTTTAAACCCGAAAAGGCGGTTAATACCATGGAGATACGCGTTTTTCGCCAGGAAGATTTCGAAGAGGTGATCACCCTTTGGGAGCGCTGCGATTTGCTGCGTCCGTGGAACGATCCAGAGATGGACATTGAGCGTAAGCTGAATCACGACGTCAGTCTGTTTCTGGTGGCGGAAGTGAACGGCGAAGTGGTGGGCACGGTGATGGGCGGTTACGACGGTCATCGCGGCTCTGCTTATTATCTGGGCGTTCACCCGGAATACCGGGGGCGCGGCATTGCCAATGCGCTGCTCAATCGTCTTGAGAAAAAACTGATCGCTCGCGGTTGCCCGAAAATTCAGATCATGGTGCGCGAAGATAACGACGTGGTGCTGGGCATGTATGAACGTCTGGGCTATGAACACGCTGACGTGCTGAGCTTAGGTAAACGTCTGATCGAAGATGAAGAGTATTGAGATCCACCCGGCAGATTACGACGCGCAGGGGCGTGTCAGGCTGCCTTTCTTATTCTGGTGCGTACTGCTGCTGCAGGCCCGCACCTGGGTGCTGTTTGTCATGGCCGCCGCGTCCCGCGGGCAGGGCGATACATTACTGACGCTCTTTTATCCCGATCACGACGCCTTTTGGCTCGGCCTGTTACCGGGCGTACCGGCGGTGGTGACGTTTTTGTGCAGCGGCCGACGACAGGCGATACCACGGCTTTGGCGTGCGCTTCGCTGGCTGCTGATCCTGGCCCAGATTGCGCTGCTCTGCTGGCAGCCTGTGCTCTGGTGGTACGGTGAACCGCTTACGGGCATCGGCATTGCGCTGGTGGTGGCCGATATCGTGGCGCTGCTGTGGCTGCTGACTAACCCCCGCTTACGCGCCTGTTTTACGCATGAGTCAGATTAACGCGGCACTTTTTGCCGATGCTGCACTCCAACAAGCGTTGATTTAACACGTAAGGACGTTTCAATGAAATCGCTGCGTTTACTTTTATGCGCTCTCCCGCTGGCGTTAACCGGCTGTTCAACGCTCTCCTCCATTAACTGGTCGGCCGCTTATTCGTGGAACTGGTTTGGCTCTTCGCTGGAAGTGACCGAGCAGGGCGTGGGCAACATTACCGCCGCGACGGCGCTGGATCAGGACGCGCTTCAGGCGGCCCTGAGCAGCGACTATCGTCTGCGCAGCGGCATGAAAACTCAAAACGGCACTATCGTGCGTTACTTCGAAGCGCTGAAAGGAGACAAACTGGCGCTGGTGATTAACGGCGATAAAGGCACGGTAAACCGTATTGCCGTGCTGGACGATGCCATCCCGACGGCGAGCGGTGTAAAGGTTGGTACGCCGTTTAGCGATCTCTATAAACAGGCTTTCGGCAATTGCGCCAGCGCGCCTTCAGACGATGGCGTGGCGGTGCAATGTAAAGCGCCGGACAGCCAGCACATCAGCTACCTCTTTACCGGAACCTGGAGCGGTCCTGAAGGCTTAATGCCGTCTGACGATACGCTGAAAAACTGGAAAGTGAGCAAAATTATCTGGCAGCAGTAATTTGCGCCTGAACAATCCGTCTCGCTGAAATCCGGGTATAATACCCGCCATCAATGCCACGTTGTCGTGGCATCTTTATTTCAGGAGGAGCGATGTCTCAGGTTCAGAGTGGCATTTTGCCAGAACATTGCCGCGCGGCGATTTGGATTGAAGCCAATGTGAAAGGGGATGTGGATGCCCTGCGTGCGGCCAGCAAAGTCTTTGTGGATAAACTGGCCACCTTCCAGGCCAAATTCCCGGATGCCCATCTGGGCGCCGTGGTGGCCTTTGGCAATAACGTCTGGCGTCAGCTGAGCGGTGGCGAAGGGGCGGAAGAGCTCAAAGACTTTATCCCTTACGGCAAAGGCCTGGCACCGGCAACCCAGTACGACGTATTGATCCATATTCTCTCTCTGCGCCACGACGTGAACTTCTCCGTTGCTCAGGCGGCGGTAGCGGCGTTTGGTGACAGCATTGACGTTCAGGAAGAAGTCCACGGTTTCCGCTGGGTGGAAGAGCGCGACCTGAGCGGCTTTGTCGACGGGACGGAAAACCCGGCAGGTGAAGAGACGCGCCGTGAAGTGGCGGTCATCAAGGATGGCGTGGATGCCGGCGGCAGCTACGTATTTGTTCAGCGCTGGGAGCATAACCTTAAGCAGCTTAACCGCATGAGTGTGCAGGACCAGGAGATGATGATTGGCCGTACCAAAGAGGCCAACGAAGAGATCGACGGCGATGTACGCCCGGTGACCTCTCACCTGAGCCGCGTTGACCTCAAGGAAGACGGTAAAGGGCTGAAGATTGTTCGCCAGAGCCTGCCGTATGGCACCGCAAGCGGAACCCATGGCCTTTATTTCTGCGCCTACTGCGCGCGTCTGTACAATATTGAGCAACAGCTGCTGAGCATGTTCGGCGATACCGACGGCAAGCGTGACGCCATGCTGCGCTTCACCAAACCGGTCACCGGCGGCTACTACTTCGCACCATCCATTGAGCGCCTGCTGGCGCTGTAATTCCCTTTCTCCCTCTCCCTTTGGGCTGAGGGTTCCCCAGAAAAATGAAAAGCACGATGAAGTGTGATCTACTGGTTGCGCTAACAAATCAGAAGAGACCTCATCGTGCCTTTACAGACAGTCTGCCAGAAATTTTTCTCCGCGTCTTTACCGGACGTTCACAGCTTCCGGATTAATGTCCTTGTTTCCATGGCCGTTGCCCTCACGCACGGTGCGGATCTGACCCTGACCAGCCTTGGTCGCACTCTTCCCGGCAGGGCGCACGTCAAAAATAAAATTAAACGTGTTGACCGTGCCCTGGGTAATACCGCCCTTCACCGGGA
>NZ_LNII01000142.1:0-383 GCF_001463365.1 Enterobacter sp. 50793107
AGGTCGCTTCTCTTTGTATGCGCCATTGTAGCACGTGTGTAGCCCTGGTCGTAAGGGCCATGATGACTTGACGTCATCCCCACCTTCCTCCAGTTTATCACTGGCAGTCTCCTTTGAGTTCCCGGCCTAACCGCTGGCAACAAAGGATAAGGGTTGCGCTCGTTGCGGGACTTAACCCAACATTTCACAACACGAGCTGACGACAGCCATGCAGCACCTGTCTCACAGTTCCCGAAGGCACCAAAGCATCTCTGCTAAGTTCTGTGGATGTCAAGACCAGGTAAGGTTCTTCGCGTTGCATCGAATTAAACCACATGCTCCACCGCTTGTGCGGGCCCCCGTCAATTCATTTGAGTTTTAACCTTGCGGCCGTACTCCCCAGG
>NZ_LNII01000143.1:0-1229 GCF_001463365.1 Enterobacter sp. 50793107
TGAATCGCCACGCGTTTAACAGACACCTCAGAGTCATTTAAGATGACTTAAAGAGAGGTGCCCATGAGCGGTAAGCGTTATCCTGAAGAGTTTAAAACTGAAGCAGTCAAACAGGTTGTTGATCGCGGTTATTCTGTTGCCAGCGTTGCAACACGTCTCGATATCACCACCCACAGCCTTTATGCCTGGATAAAGAAGTACGGTCCGGATTCTTCCACTAATAAAGAACAGTCAGATGCTCAGGCCGAGATCCGCCGTCTCCAGAAAGAGCTGAAACGGGTTACCGACGAACGGGACATATTAAAAAAAGCCGCGGCGTACTTCGCAAAGCTGTCCGACTGAGGTACGCCTTTATCCGTGACAACTCCTGTTGCTGGCCTGTTCGCCTGCTCTGTCGGGTGCTGGATGTTCATCCCAGTGGTTTTTACGCCTGGCTTCAGCAGCCGCATTCACAACGCCATCAGGCAGACCTGAGACTGACAGGACAGATTAAACAGTTCTGGCTGGAATCGGGATGCGTCTATGGTTATCGCAAAATCCATCTGGATCTGCGTGACAGCGGGCAACAGTGCGGAGTAAACAGAGTCTGGAGACTGATGAAACGTGTCGGAATAAAGGCTCAGGTCGGATACCGAAGCCCGCGGGCACGTAAAGGCGAGGCCAGTATCGTGTCACCCAACAGGCTCCAGCGACAGTTCAATCCGGATGCTCCTGATGAGCGTTGGGTAACGGACATAACCTACATCAGGACCCACGAAGGCTGGCTGTATCTTGCCGTTGTTGTTGATCTGTTCTCACGCAAAATTATCGGCTGGTCCATGCAATCCCGGATGACAAAGGACATTGTCCTGAACGCACTGCTGATGGCTGTATGGCGGCGTAATCCCGAAAAACAGGTGCTGGTTCATTCGGATCAGGGCAGTCAGTACACAAGCCATGAGTGGCAGTCGTTCCTGAAATCACACGGCCTGGAGGGTAGCATGAGCCGTCGCGGTAACTGCCATGATAATGCGGTTGCAGAAAGTTTTTTCCAGTTGTTGAAACGTGAACGGATAAAGAAAAAGATCTACGGAACGCGGGAAGAAGCCCGCAGTGATATTTTTGATTACATCGAAATGTTTTATAACAGTAAGCGTCGGCATGGTTCTAGCGAACAGATGTCACCGACAGAATATGAAAACCAGTATTATCAACGGCTCGGAAGTGTCTAGATTATCCGTGGCGATTCA
>NZ_LNII01000144.1:0-2469 GCF_001463365.1 Enterobacter sp. 50793107
GCGTGGTGAAGCAGTACCAGATTCAGGTCAATCCGGTAAAACTGTCCCAGTATGGGATCAGCCTGCCCGAAGTGAAACAGGCTCTTGAATCGTCTAACCAGGAGGCCGGTGGTTCATCCGTTGAAATGGCCGAAGCGGAGTATATGGTCCGTGCCAGCGGTTATCTTCAGAGCATTGATGATTTTAATAACATCGTCCTGAAAACAGGTGAGAACGGCGTGCCGGTTTATCTGCGGGATGTTGCCCGCGTGCAGACCGGGCCCGAAATGAGGCGTGGTATTGCCGAGCTGAACGGCCAGGGAGAAGTCGCTGGCGGCGTGGTGATCCTGCGGTCGGGTAAAAATGCGCGCGACGTTATCACGGCAGTGAGGGATAAACTGGAGACGCTGAAGGCCAGCCTGCCGGAAGGCGTTGAAATCGTGACCACCTACGATCGCAGCCAGTTAATCGACCGGGCGATTGATAACCTCAGTTCCAAACTTCTGGAAGAGTTTATCGTGGTGGCCATCGTCTGTGCTCTGTTCCTGTGGCACGTACGTTCTGCCCTGGTGGCGATTATCTCTCTGCCGCTTGGCCTGTGTATCGCCTTTATCGTCATGCACTTCCAGGGACTGAACGCCAATATCATGTCGCTGGGAGGGATAGCGATTGCCGTCGGTGCGATGGTGGATGCCGCCATTGTGATGATTGAAAATGCGCACAAACGGCTTGAGGAGTGGGATCATCAGCATCCGGGTGAGCAGATTGACAACGCCACCCGCTGGAAGGTGATTACCGACGCCTCCGTGGAAGTGGGACCCGCGTTGTTCATTAGCCTGCTGATCATCACCCTGTCCTTTATTCCTATCTTTACCCTGGAAGGGCAGGAAGGTCGTCTGTTTGGCCCGCTGGCATTCACGAAAACGTACTCCATGGCGGGAGCGGCCGCACTGGCCATCATCGTCATTCCTATTCTGATGGGATTCTGGATCCGGGGGAAAATTCCTGCAGAGACCAGTAACCCCCTGAACCGGGTGCTGATCAAAGCGTATCATCCTTTGCTGCTGCGGGTCCTCCACTGGCCAAAAACAACCCTGCTGGTTGCGGCCTTGTCCATTTTCACGGTTATCTGGCCACTGAGTCAGGTGGGCGGTGAATTTCTGCCGAAGATTAACGAGGGCGATCTGCTGTATATGCCGTCGACCTTGCCTGGCGTCTCTCCGGCAGAAGCTGCAGCGCTCCTGCAGACAACAGACAAGTTAATCAAAAGCGTTCCTGAAGTGGCTTCTGTATTTGGCAAGACCGGTAAAGCAGAGACCGCAACGGATTCCGCGCCGCTCGAAATGGTGGAAACCACGATCCAGCTCAAACCTGAGGATCAGTGGCGTCCCGGCATGACAATTGACAAGATTATTGATGAACTCGACAGGACAGTCCGTTTACCGGGTCTGGCAAACCTCTGGGTGCCGCCTATCCGTAACCGTATTGATATGCTCTCAACCGGGATCAAAAGCCCGATAGGTATCAAAGTGTCCGGGACTGTTCTGTCCGATATCGACGCGACGGCGCAGAGTATCGAGGCGGTAGCCAAAACCGTGCCTGGCGTGGTGTCTGTCCTGGCTGAGCGACTTGAGGGCGGGCGCTACATCGATATCGATATCAACCGGGAGAAAGCCTCCCGCTACGGGATGACGGTAGGTGATGTCCAGCTGTTCGTCTCTTCAGCAATCGGAGGTGCTATGGTGGGTGAGACAGTTGAAGGGGTGGCCCGGTACCCTATTAACATTCGCTACCCGCAGGATTACCGGAACAGTCCGCAGGCGCTGAAACAGATGCCGATCCTGACCCCGATGAAGCAGCAGATCACGCTGGGCGATGTCGCGGATATTAACGTCGTTTCTGGACCAACCATGCTGAAAACCGAAAATGCCCGGCCAGCCAGCTGGATTTATGTTGATGCCCGCGGCAGGGACATGGTGTCGGTGGTTAACGACATTAAGACGGCCATCAGCGAGAAAGTGAAACTGAGACCGGGAACCAGTGTGGCATTCTCCGGACAGTTTGAACTGCTTGAGCATGCCAACAAGAAACTGAAGCTGATGGTGCCGATGACGGTGATGATCATTTTCATCCTGTTGTATCTGGCATTCCGCCGGGTTGACGAAGCCCTGCTGATCCTGATGAGCCTGCCGTTCGCCCTAGTTGGCGGAATATGGTTCCTGTACTGGCAGGGCTTCCATATGTCAGTGGCGACCGGAACCGGGTTTATCGCCCTGGCCGGGGTGGCAGCAGAGTTTGGCGTGGTCATGCTGATGTATCTGCGTCATGCCATTGAAGTGCACCCGGAATTGTCCCGTAAAGAGACGTTCACACCGGAAGGTCTTGATGAAGCCCTTTATCATGGTGCCGTGCTGCGTGTCCGGCCGAAAGCCATGACCGTGGCGGTGATCATCGCGGGTCTGCTGCCGATACTCTGGGGAACCGGCGCAG
>NZ_LNII01000145.1:0-4635 GCF_001463365.1 Enterobacter sp. 50793107
CTCATAGCCCGATAACTTATTTTTGTTTGCAATATCCTTCATGGCGTTGCCGTACTTTTCTACGGCATCTGAATAATCAGCATTGGCTTTATGGTGTTTATCTATTAATTCACTGAGTTTACTCATACACTTTTCAAACTCAGCGGCATCAGACTCATCAATAAAAATAAGCTCAAGCGTTTCTATTCTGAAATAACACTGGCATGATTTGTGAAGAACAACTTTGACATTTTTATCTACTTTGTTCAGCGAATGTTCCGCAGCTGGAGTTTCCTGTCCACTCATCATCATCTCCCTGATTATTCAAAAAATAGTTTGATTCCTTTTGGATCAATACCATAATGCGCCTGTGTATAACCATTCTCATCCGTCACACCGCGAATAATCTGCCCATCTTCGGTTTCAATGCGGTATGGAATGTAGGGTTTCGGCTGATTACTCGATTGATCCAGCACCTGAAAACCACCGTTCATCGGATTATGAAATTTAGGGTCGCTCACAGATACAGAAGAAAGTGCCTGCTCCAGGGAAGCACTTCCACCCCACAAAATATTTGCACTTTTTAAATCTATTTTCCCTGGTGCACCAATTTCCACCGAACCATCTTTAATTTTTATATACGCCCCACCTTTGCTGGTCAGCGTGATCCCCTGAGCGGCATTCAGCACAATTTCACCACTGACGCTGTTAATGTTCATGGTCTTATCCGACTGGAGGCGCATGGCGTCCGTTTGCGCCTGAATATCTACCATTCCCCTTGCTGCAAATATCTTCATTCCCATTTTCTGGGCAAACAGACTGATGGCTTCACCTGCCGCAACCGTAAACTTTTTTATTAAGCTTATATCCGCATTCTCACCCGCTGTCGCGGTTAGAGTCTGGCCTGCGGAAAGCTGAATATTTTTCGGTGTAACCAGACCAATACCCGCCGGAGCGGAAGCCAGCAGCCCCGCATCTTTTAACTGTGCAAGCATATTACCAAACTGCTGTTGAGAAGCTGTATCGGCTTCCAGCGCACCTGATACACTCGCACTCTGCGCTAGCGCTGTTACCAGTTGTAACGCCCCCTGTAACTGAGCGATCGCAGCATTCATATCCAGCATTTGTCCCTGCGCTTTCGGCTGAGCATCGGCACTGAGAAAGATCCCTTTCCCCCCTCTGATTGTCACCCAATCATCGGTGCGCAGCTCCGCGCCTTCCCCCCGCAGCGCCCTGGACGCATCCACATTGTGCCCCAGATTAAGCTGCGTTTTACCGCCGTACTCCGTGCTGAGCTTGATATGCTCTTCGCCGCGCTTGTCCTCCATCCGCAGCTTGTTGTTCGTCGGCGTGCGGATCACATTCCGGGTGCTGTTCTTCTCCGTCACGTGGTCAACATGCCGCGAGTCGTGCAGCGCATGGGCGATGTACGGACGGTCGGGGTCGCCTTCGTGGAACGCGATCGCCACTTCCGTGCCCTGGATCAGCGGGAAGTGAAAACCGTACACGTCACCGCCGTAGGGTTTGGCGAGACGCACCGGCATGCTCTCCTGCCCCTGCGACTTGTCATCCCGGTCGGCGTCAAATTTCACCCGGTACAGGCCGGATGCATCCTGCCAGGCGTAGATATCGTTGGCTTTTGCGCTGGTGATACGTGCCGTCATCGTCCCGGTCACCTTCGGGCGCGGCAGCGGTGCCGGACGCCAGCACACCGTTTCGCTGTACGGAACGCCCAAAATATCCACCAGAAGGGCGCTCTTGCGGCTGGCAGTAAAATGCGTGCTGATAACCAGCACCGGTTCCTGTAAGACAGCAGGCAGGGTGGGTGGCAGGCCGTCGGTAATATTCAGCACCTGAGCAGGTGCCAGCCATGCCGCAGTGCTGTAGCCTGTGATTTGCGTCTGGTTTGCCAGAAAACGCTCGTGGTCCAGGCGGGCGTAAAAGTTAGCCGTTTCTGCCGTGGGGTCTATTTTGTCGCCGCGCGCCAGATGGCGCAGCCGGTAATGGTAGACATCACCATAGGTCCCCCCTTCACCGTCTCCCCGGGTCATATCCGCCGGAGCCGACTGCAGTACGCTCTGTGCGTCACGGTGGTTGTAATCTTTCGTGGTGACGCTGGCTTCAACCACGTTATGGGTAATATTCATGCCCCACACCGAGTCAGCCCCGCTGTCGCTCATCCCGGACGGGCTGTTGACTGGCAGGGTTTTACCAAATATCAGCGCACGCTGCGCATCGGCAAAATGCACCACCTCTGTCTGCGCGTCTTCCTGGAGGGTAAACCAGTAAAATATCCCCACCTCTGCCAGCAGACGCTGGATAAACGCCAGGTCACTTTCCTGATACTGGTTTATCTGCTCGCGCTTCGGGTAGCTCTGTTTGAGGGTAAACTCATATTCCCAGCCATGCAGGTTATGCTCCTGTAACACCTGCCCGACCACTTCGGGTACTGACTTATTGACAAAGAAACGGTGACTGCGGTGCTGCTTATCCAGCAAAAACAGGAATGGTTTAAGCGTGATCAGATACTGTGTCTGGTCGGCAGAGCCGGAAATGCGTCTGAAATGAGTAATGACACCGTGCACTTTTTTCTGTTCAGTCAGGCTCTCCAGTAACCCGCCCCCCATCGTCAGGGTTGCGGGTTTACACAAAAACCAGGCAGCATCCAGATGTTTGTCCGTACTGGTAAAAATGATGTCATACCTGTAAATCCTGCTCAGGCCTTCAATACCGCTGAAGTCTTCAACATCAAGTGAAGAAGGACAGGAAGGAATATCCAGCCTGTAGCGGTTCAGGGTTCCCGCCCCGGATAAAACGTTTTGCAGAGAGTCAGTGAGATTCATAATTTTTCACTCCATGAACGGATCTAAAAGGGGATTTGCAGAAACCATCACGTTCGCCTGGATCAGGCTGAACATCACTGTTGTCCAACTCGCCGTACGGTCTTACTGCCTCCATGTCAGTAAGCGGAATGTCGAAAATACACTCGCCGGCAATCTCCACCCCGGCGACCATTCTGCGCGGCGTATCCTTATGGCGCTCAGAGTGCAGAACGTATCTGACAATGAACTGGCCTTTATCAGGAAAATGATGGAATGAAGGTGGGATACATAGCTGGCCGTTCACAATACGAAGTGTGGGATCAAACGTAATTTGCCGCTCCCTGAACCGGGTTCCTCTTGGATCGATGGAAATACTGACTGGCTGGTAGTCTTCTGGCTCCGGAACACTGAAACACACATTGTCGCCTCTTGTGCTGACCGTTACTATTTCATCAGGCCGAAGGTAATCCCCGTGGCCGGGGCAACCGGCCAGTAGCGTCAGGCTGAGCAAAAAAGCATACCTGATGCGAAAGGTTATTATTTTCACCATGGGAACCCCCGCAGCGTGCTGGTATACAGGTGGCTGATAACGGACTCAGAAATGTTGCCGTCAAGCGTGATATCACCTGCTTTTCTCAGATCACACCATGTCTCGTATCCTTCAGCCTGCAACGTAAAATGGTCGGCAATAATCTGTGCCTGCTGTTCCATGGGATATTCACTTAACAGACGTCCATCCAGGACATAACGGTAACTCACCGCCCAGCTGACCAGCCCCCGCCCGATGATGTTCATTCCTTTTTCACGCTGCCAGACATGTGCCATTTCGTGAATAAAAAGATGTTGCAGAAAAGGTAAAGCCGACGCGTAATCATCCCTGTACCAGTGACGAAAATAAATCTCACCGTTCGGGGACATCGCCGTATTTTTATTCTGGAGGCCAAACGGAAGATAACTGTCATGATGGATCCAGACCTTATGGTACGGGATCGTCGATTTGTAGACCGACTTCGCCAGTGCAATCTCTCCTGACGTCAGTAACCGCAGTGAGCCTTCCTTCTCTTCTTTTTGATCAGTCTTCTTTTTTTTATCATGGATGGTCATCACTCATCCTCCTGCCGCAGCTCAATCATAATCCCCTCTTCGTCATCCCAGCCCAGTGTAAGTTGCTGCGGCTTCTGCCCCGCCGCCATATGGCTCAGCAGCAGCTGGCTGAGCACTGGCAGAATTTGCTGGTTCAGCAGGCTGTCGATATTGCGCGCCCCGGTGTCAGGCAGCAGGCAGGCGGCGGTCAGCGCATCAGACAGGCTGTCGCTGACGGTGGTGGTCATACCGTAATGCCGGGCCAGGCGCTGACTCACCTGGCCGAGCTTCATGCCGACAATCGTGCGCATCGCCGCCTGTGCCAGCGGATGGTAAATCACCGTCTGGAAGCGGGCCAGCAGCGCGGGCTGGAAGTGGTCACGCAGCACAGGGCGCAGCAGTTCGTGCAGGTCGCCTTCGGTGGCGTCCGGCTGTTCATCCAGCATCTGCATGATAAGGTCGCTGCCGAGGTTCGAGGTCATCAGAATCACGGTGTTACGGAAGTCAATTTCCCGCCCTTCGCCGTCGCGCATGAATCCGCGGTCGAAGACCTGATAGAACAGGTTCATCACGTCACGGTGGGCCTTTTCCACTTCGTCCAGCAGCACCACGCTGTACGGGCGTTTGCGCACGGCTTCGGTGAGAATACCGCCCTGGCCGTAGCCGACGTAGCCCGGCGGGGAACCCTTGAGCTGGGAGACGGTGTGCGGCTCCTGGTATTCGGAGAGGTTGATGGTTATCAGGGATTTCT
>NZ_LNII01000146.1:0-81216 GCF_001463365.1 Enterobacter sp. 50793107
TTTCTGGTGAGAATGCCTTGAGATAATATTCATCTATTGCATCAGTTAGTGATGAGAATTTTGTATAGTTTAGTAACTTTGAAATTGCCCCTTCTTTATCTAATACTTGTTTGGATATTAATAAATACAGAATAACTTTCCATATACCAGAGAAATCAGATAAACTTAAATGCTTTTCGGATTTAAGAGTGATAAATTTTTGGTATTCTGTCTCTCTTATATATTTGGTCGTGGCTAGTGTGTTGTTAATGTTATTATTTGAAAGATAGATAGAGTATGCGGTTTTACCAGTACCTTTCTCTCCTACAAGAAACGATATATTCGGCTCGCATAATTCAGTTAAGTGATTGTCACGTATGAATACTTTATTAAGTAAGTCTTTATTTTCCCTTCTCTTATAATTTTCAGCATCAGCATAACCAAGAGTTAGTTCTTTGATTGGTATCATCGTCACCTCAACTAAAGTAATTGGATAAAATATGGTTATAAGACATTGGCACTGCTCTGTTACATAATGTTGAGGATATCAACATATGAAATGTAAAGGAACCATTTGTAGATGAATGGACTGAATCGCCGTAGATTCGGTAGTCATCTTTCAGGCTGGCATGTGATGACCAACTTCCGCTCCTCGCTCATAGCAGTCATTTACCCGCCCTACTATCGCGAAAGTAATAACAACACAACCCTCAAAAACCGCAAAGGGGCCCACCCAGCCCCTTTCCCACACCACCCTCTAAGCAGCTAACAATGCCTGCCCGCACTCAGTGCGCCACAATTCGCGGCTCCTTCACAAACTCCGCCAGAAGCCAAATCATATCGTGCAGCAGCCCCGTAAGCTCTTTTGCAACGTTCGCGGGCAATGTCCCCCCTTTAACGGCTTGGGTAAGTGCCAGCGCATAGTCAATCTGGGTAGCGGTGTCGTGCCAGCAGTCGGGCACGCAGGAGGTCATTTTTTCTCCCACAATCAGCTGTTCAATAAGGTTCGGCGGGAGATCGGCATCGCAGAGTTCGCGCAGTCGATGAAGCGCTTGCAGCAGGCGCTCACAGAGTGCAGTGCTAATCACGCTATCATCGCTTTCGACCAGCACGGTCACCAGCGCGGCGCAGTTGTCCGCCACGTCAAAGAGATCGGCGTCAACCGGAAGGGGTCGGGTAATAAGCTGCTGAATAATGTTTTCGTCAGATTGAGGGAAAATCAGGGTCTGGATAGTCGCCATATTAGGGCATCCTCTACATGTAATTTTATTCACTACCTTGTGAGTTCCTACGCTCGGGGGTAGCACTGACGGAGGTAGGAATACCGCCCACATAGAAAACGGCCAGCCTTACGGCTGCTCCGCCAGCGCCACCGAGATTGTAACGGGATAAACGCTGCCACGACATACTAAATATCGCTATATGGAATACGGGTTCCTACACCCGATTGCGGATGTGCCGCAACGCCGTCACTTTACGACCCAGGTAACCGGAATAAAAGCATTAACCCTCATTTTCACCGGGTTACTTTTAGGTTTGCGAGGCTCCTTCCAGAAAGCCAGTCTTCCCGCCTACATTTTCAGCGTATCGATCACTGCTCTCAGGGCTGGCGACACATTGCGATGCGGATAATAGAGAAACAACCCGTCCATCCGCAGGCTGTAGCGTTGCAAGACCCGGATAAGCGTTCCGCGCTCCAGATCGTCCGCCACGAGCTCCACCGGAATATAGGCTAGACCCAGGCCCAGCCGGGCAGCTTCCGCTTCCATATAACTGTCCGATAGCGCCCATTGTCCTTCTGGCCGGTGAAAGATTTTCTTGTCGTCCTGAACCAGTTCCCAGTGATAAAGATTACCGTCGGCAAACTGATACGCAATGCAGGGGTGCCTCACCAAATCCTCAGGCGTTTGCGGAAAACCATAACGGCGGAAGTGCTCTGGTGCCGCAACCACGCCCATTTCCATGTCAGGCGTGATGCGTACCGCAATCATCCCCTGCCCGACCTCAGGCCCCAGCCTGACGCCCGCATCAAACCGCTCGGCAATGATGTCAACGAAGCGGCTTTCATTCATCAGTTCAAGGCGGATATCCGGGTAACGCTGCTTGAAGATGGCGAGCTTTGGCAGCAGGCATTTATCGATAGCGTGCTGGCTGGCATTGATGCGCACCGTACCGGACGGCGTCTGGCGGTAATGGGCCAGGGTGGCCAGCCCGGTATCAAGCGTATCGAATGCTGACTCCGTGGTTTGATAAAGCTGCTCCCCGGCGTGGGTAAGTGACAATTTTCGTGTGGTACGCACCAGAAGCTGAACGCCCAACCGCGCCTCCAGCTCACGTACCGAGCGGCTGATCCCGGATTGTGCCAGTCCGAGTCGCTGCGCGGCTGCCGTGAAGCTTCCCTCGCGTACCACCTGCATAAACAAGTACAGCTCGTTGTAGTTTTCCCGTTTCGCCATCGCGCCTGCTCTCTGATTCATAACAAATTGGTATTAATCTTAGCAATTTTCACCCTCTAATCAGCACGATTTCTGCTCCCTATACTCCCCTTATCACAACAACGCACGGGATCTCTAATGAAAACATTCACCCAAAAACTGTCAGTGGCGATGCTGCTGTGTGCATCTTTAAGTGGAGTGACAACAATGAGTTATGCAGAAACGACTAACCCAAACGCGCCCATTTCGATGGTGACCACCTGGGATAAAACCTTCGCCAAAAGTGATAAGGTTGACCATCGTAAGGTGACGTTCCAGAACCGATACGGCATTACCCTGGTGGGAGATCTTTATCTGCCTAAAAACCGTGGGGACCGCAAGCTGGCGGCGATTGCCGTTAGCGGACCGTTTGGCGCGGTCAAGGAGCAATCCAGCGGGCTCTATGCGCAGACGATGGCCGAGCAAGGGTTTGTCACGCTGGCGTTCGACCCGTCTTACACTGGCGAAAGCGGCGGCCAGCCACGCAACGTGGCCTCGCCGGACATCAACACCGAAGACTTCAGCGCTGCGGTCGATTTCCTGGGCCTGCAGCAAGAGGTTGATCGAAACCGTATCGGCATTCTGGGTATTTGTGGCTGGGGCGGCATGGCACTGAACGCGGCAGCAATGGATACCCGCGTAAAAGCAGTCGCCACCAGCGTGATGTATGACATGAGCCGTGCCATGGGCCACGGCGTTGGCGACGGGAAAGATCGCTATTCCACGGCCGATCGTCGTGCCGTACTGCAGTATCTGAACGAGCAGCGCTGGAAAGATGCCGAAAACGGCACCTTCGCGCACGGCGGCCATGATATCTATGTCGATGAAAACGGCAACGTAACGGCGGCTGAGCGTATTCTGCCAGAAGCATTACCCGCCAACCCGAATCCGGTTCTGAAGGAGTTTTATGACTACTACCGGATGCCGCGCGGATTCCATGCACGCTCCGTCAACTCCACCGGCGCATGGACGGCTACCATGCCGTTGTCTTTTATGAACATGCCGCTGTTAAGCTACGCAGGGGAGATCAGCATCCCGACGCTTATCGTGACGGGTGAAAAAGCGCACTCCCGCTATTTTGCCGAGGACGCGTTTAAAACCGTTGGCAGCAAACAGAAAGAGCTGGTCATTGTCCCGGGCGCAAACCATGTCGATCTTTACGACAACGCCGCAGGAAAGATCCCGTTTGCACAGTTTGAGCGATTCTTCAAAACCAGCCTGAAATAAGCCGTTCTGCCCGGGATCATGCAGGCCGCATACGCGTTAGCCTGAAGCATGACGAGCATACGCCACCCGAGCCAAACGGGTGGCCCTCTCTTTGCCTTGATGAAATCTGACTATGTCCGCACTAAGCCAAACCACGCAGTCAAACCGTGAACATACGTACTGGGGCGGCATTTTTGCCCTGACCCTGTGCGTTTTTGTTTTGATCGCCTCTGAATTTATGCCCGTTAGCCTGCTTACCCCGCTCGCCCGAGATTTAGATGTCACCGAGGGGCTGGCGGGCCAGGGGATTGCTGTCTCCGGCGCACTGGCCGTCCTGACCAGCCTGACGCTTTCTCAACTGGCTGGCAGCATGAACAGAAAATATCTCCTGCTGGGAATGACGCTACTGATGGCCCTGTCGGGAACGATTATTGCCTTTGCACCGAACTATCCGGTCTATATAACCGGCCGCGCCCTGATCGGTATTGCCATCGGCGGATTCTGGTCCATGTCTGCGGCAACGGCTATTCGCCTGGTGCCACAACATCAGGTATCGCGCGCGCTGGCTATTTTCAACGGGGGCAACGCGCTGGCGACGGTGGTTGCCGCTCCACTTGGCAGTTATCTCGGCGCGACTATTGGCTGGCGTGGCGCCTTCCTGTGTCTGGTGCCCGTGGCAATAGTCGCGTTCATTTGGCAATGCTATAGCCTGCCTGATATGAAGGGGAATGACCGGGCAACGTCGCGTGGGACGGTCTTTCGGTTGTTTCGTCAGACGGCCGTTATTGCAGGCATGCTTACCTGCGGCCTGTTCTTTATGGGTCAGTTTGCGTTATTTACCTATGTGCGTCCGTTCCTTGAAACCGTTACCCACGTTAGCGACTCCGGGTTGTCGTTGATATTGTTAACCATCGGCGTTTCAGGTTTTGTAGGTACTCTCGTGATTGCCATGGCGCTCAACGCGTCATTTTACCTGACGTTAATGGCCATTCCCCTGCTGATGGCCACCATTGCGGGCGGGTTGATTCTGACCGGGCACAACGTATGGGCCGTTGCCGCACTGTTAGGGCTCTGGGGAATGCTGGCGACGGCGGCACCTGCCGGGTGGTGGACGTGGATCGCCCGTACGCTTCCGGAAGATGCAGAGGCGGGCGGTGGGTTAATGGTTGCGGTGATCCAGCTTGCCATTGCGCTGGGATCAACTACCGGAGGCATGATGTTTGACTATTTGGGCTGGCAGAGCACCTTTCTCATGAGCGGCCTGCTGCTTCTCAGTGCGGCTGGGGTGACATGGCGGCTCGCACGTCTGAACAGATAACGCCGCAGAGGATTAATTGCCGCTTTTCTGTGGCGCTGGTGTATTGTTTTTGAACCCACTATCACTGTGAAGAGGCGCGACAGCATGATCACCATCCTTGGCAAAACCACCTCCATCAACGTGCGTAAAGTCCTCTGGACCTGCGAAGAAGCCGGAATTGCATATCAGCAGGAAGATTACGGCAGCGGATTTGCCCCGACGGAAACGGACGCCTTCCGCGCCCTGAACCCCAACGCCATGGTGCCGGTGCTGATCGACGGCGATTTTGTGCTGTGGGAATCGAATTCAATCTGCCGCTACCTGGTGCGCAAAGCTGGACGCGATGACCTGCTGCCATCGCAACCGCAGGCCTGCGCTAACGTCGAGCGCTGGATGGACTGGCAGGCAACCGAATTCAACAACGCCTGGCGCTATGTATTCCCGGCGCTGGGGCGCAAAAACCCGGACTATAACGATCCCGCGCGGATTGCCGCCGGGATAAAAGAGTGGAACCACTGCATCGGCATTCTGGAGCAGCAGTTGCAGCGCACCGGCGCCTTTACTGCGGGCGAAACGTTTACGCTTGCAGATGTAGTGTTGGGGCTGTCGGTGAACCGCTGGAAGATGACGCCTTTTGACAAACCCGCGGTGCCTGCCATTGATGCCTGGTTTGAACGTCTTAATCAGCGCCCGGCATTTTTGCGACACGGAAATAACGGCATGGTCTGAATTCCCCACGGCCCTATATTCAGCAAGGATATTTTATTTAATTACAAAACCCTGCATCTCGTCAGAGGGAATAATAATTAAGCCATATCCTGGACTGTCCGTTGTACCGCTTTGCTAGCCTGACGTTTCAGGCAAAGCTCACCCCGGAGGTATTCTTGCTGATTAAACTCAAAAAAGAACGAACGCATCAGGAGGATCGCCGGTTAGCCCTCTGGCTGGCGACATCCGCCGGCTTGCTCAACGCCATCGCCCTTGGGGCATTTGGCTTTTTCCCCTCTCACATGACCGGTAATACCTCACAATTATCCAGCGAAGTCTCTTCCACCGATCTGAACGATATTATTTTCTTTGGTTCCATTATTCTGGCGTTTGTCACGGGCGCCATTCTTGCGCGCATTATTGTTATCTGGGGCATTATCCATAATATCCGCCTGGTTTTTTGCCAGATCCTGTTTGTCGAAGGGTTATTACTGACCGGTATTTCGATTTATGAGATGTATTTCCATGCCCTCACCAGCAACCGCACGATTATTATCTTTCTCTGTGGTCTGATGGGGATCCACAATTCCACCTCCACCCAGCTCTCCAGCGGCCGGGTGAGATCGACGCACATCACCGGCACGCTGACGGACGCGGGAATATCGCTGGCCTCGGTGGTGGTGGCGATGCTGCGCCGGGACTACTCCAAAGACACGGCGGCGCAGAAAAGCCAGCTTAAAACCCACTTAACCACCCTGTTCTCGTTTATTACGGGCGGTATCGCAGGGTTACTCCTGTTCCGGTGGATTGGCTTTAATGCGATGCTGGCGCTGGGTGTCATACTGGCGCTGGTATCCGTTTGTTCCATGATTACCATCGCGGTGCGCGTGCGCAAAGTTCGCGCAGCCCTCGGCCGATAGTCAAAACGCAGAGGGCAGAATGTCGCGACAGTTGTGACACCGTCACTTTCATGAAGTCGCTTTAGGACTATTCTGCCCTCTCACAGCCAGCCCTTACCTCATAAGGCTTAATCAAGGTTGTCACTAGTTTCATAGGGTTACTGATTTTCCCCCTTCGCTGGAACCCTTCCCAAACGCTTGCTATAGGTCAACTACCCCTGCCGAAACATGGCATAACAACAGGCAACCGCTGGTTGCGATAACGCATGCGCACAGGGAGACACACCGCAATGCATCCATTACTCAAACGCTCGCTGCTGTTTGTCGGCGCCATAATCGTGGTTCTGGCCCTCCTCACTTGGGGCATTGGGCTGGAGACGATCAAGGCGCGCCAGGTTGACCTAATCTACCTCGGGCAACAGCATTTAATCCTCGTATTTTCCTCGATGTTCTTCGCACTGCTGGTTGGCATTCCGGCGGGTATCCTGCTCAGCCGCCCGGCGGCGCGTGGGGTAGCCGAATACGTGATGCAAATCTTCAACGTCGGCAACACCCTGCCGCCGCTGGCCGTTCTGGCGCTGGCGATGGTGGTGATTGGCATTGGCGATACGCCAGCCATCATCGCCCTGTTTCTTGCCTCGCTGCTGCCGATTGTGCGCAATACCTACGCCGGGCTGTGCTCGGTGCCGTCGTCGTTACTGGAAGCGGCGAACGGGATTGGGATGACCAAATGGCAGCGTCTGCGCCAGGTGGAGTTACCTAACGCCTGGCCGGTGATGCTCTCGGGCATCCGCATCGCCACCGCCATTAATGTGGGTACAGCTCCGCTGGCCTTCCTGATTGGCGCCAGCAGTTACGGCGAGCTGATTTTCCCCGGCATCTACCTGAACGACTTCCCGACGCTGATCCTGGGCGCGGCGGCCACCGCGCTGTTTGCCCTGATCCTCGACACCCTGCTGGCTGCGCTGGGTCGCGTGATGAGTCCCCATCTCCCTCGATAACAATAACAAGGAGCTTTCATGAGACTGATATCCAGCCTGACGGCGCTGTGTGCCGCGGCGCTCTTCACCAGCCAGGCGATAGCCGCCCCGCTGATTCTGGCGACCAAGAGCTTTACCGAGCAGCATATTCTCTCGGCCATGACCGTGCAGTACCTGCAAAAGAAAGGGTTCCAGGTGCAGCCGCAAACCAATATTGCGACCGTTATCTCCCGAAACGCTATGATCAACAAACAAATTGATATGACCTGGGAGTACACCGGTACGTCGTTGATCATCTTTAACCATATCAACAAGCGCATGTCGCCGCAGGAGTCTTACGAGACGGTTAAGCGTCTGGACGCGAAGCACGGTCTGGTCTGGCTCAAACCCGCCGATATGAACAACACCTATGCCTTCGCCATGCAGCGTAAACGCGCCGAAGCGGAACATATCAACACCATGTCTGAGATGGTGGCGAAGATTGAGCAGGTGCGTAAAACCAACCCGGATAAAAACTGGCTGCTGGGACTGGATCTTGAGTTTGCCGGGCGCAGCGATGGGATGAAGCCGCTGCAGAAGGCCTACAACATGGAGCTGGACCGTCCGCAGATCCGCCAGATGGATCCCGGCCTGGTGTATAACGCGGTGCGCGACGGTTTTGTTGATGCCGGGCTGATCTACACCACCGACGGCCGCGTGAAAGGTTTCGACCTCAAAGTACTGGAAGATGATAAAGGCTTCTTCCCGAGCTATGCCGTCACCCCGGTGGTGCGTAAAGACACGCTGGAGGCGAACCCGGGGCTGGAACAGGCGCTTAACACCCTCTCCGCCCAGCTTAACAACGACGTTATCACCGAGCTGAACAAGAAGGTGGATATCGATCATCAGTCACCGCAGCAGGTCGCCCGTGATTTCCTGCGTAGCAAAAAGCTGTTGTAGGAGGCGCTATGGAGACGATTCACTACATTCTGGATAACTGGGATTACCTCTTAACCCTGACGCTGCAGCATCTGTGGCTGGTGGCGCTGGCGGTTGGCCTGGCCATTATTATCGGCGTTCCGCTCGGCATTCTAATTGTCCGTCACAAATGGCTGGCGACACCGGTGCTGGGCATCGCGACCATCGTGCTGACCATTCCGTCCATCGCCCTGTTTGGCCTGATGATCCCGCTGTTTTCGCTGATCGGTCAGGGCATTGGCGCCCTGCCCGCCATTACCGCGGTGTTTCTCTACTCGCTGCTGCCGATTGTACGCAACACCCATACCGCGCTGGACAGCCTGCCACCGGGTCTGCGTGAGGCCGGACGCGGCATCGGCATGACCTTCTGGCAGCGGCTGCGCTGGGTTGAAATTCCCATGGCGCTACCGGTGATTTTCGGCGGCATCCGCACCGCCGTGGTGATGAACATCGGCGTAATGGCGATTGCCGCCGTGATTGGCGCGGGCGGCCTGGGTCTGCTGCTGCTTAACGGCATCGGCGGGAGCGATATCCGCATGTTGATTGCGGGGGCGTTGATGATTTGTCTTTTAGCGATTGTGCTCGACTGGCTGCTGCACCGTCTGCAGGTGGTACTGACTCCGAAGGGGATTCGATAATGATAAAACTGGAAAACCTCACCAAACATTTTTCACAGAAGCACGGCCAGACCTTTAAGGCCGTGGACAACGTCAACCTGAACGTGCCCGAAGGGGAAATGTGCGTCCTGCTCGGCCCGTCCGGCTGCGGGAAAACCACCACCCTTAAGATGATCAACCGCCTGATTACGCCAAGCAGCGGCACGATCCTGATTAACGGTGAAGACACCAGCGGGATGGATACGGTGACGCTGCGCCGCAACATCGGCTACGTGATTCAGCAAATTGGCCTGTTCCCGAACATGACCATCGAAGAGAACATTACCGTGGTGCCGCGCATGCTGGGCTGGGATAAAGCCCGGTGTAAAACCCGTGCCGAAGAGCTGATGGATATGGTGGCGCTGGATCCGCGTAAGTTTCTTCACCGCTATCCGCGCGAGATGTCCGGCGGCCAGCAGCAGCGTATCGGCGTGATCCGCGCGCTGGCGGCCGATCCGCCGGTACTGCTGATGGATGAGCCCTTCGGCGCGGTGGACCCCATCAACCGTGAAGTGATCCAGAACCAGTTTCTGGAGATGCAGCGCAAGCTGAAGAAAACGGTGATGCTGGTCAGCCACGATATCGATGAAGCCCTGAAGCTGGGCGATCGTATCGCCGTTTTCCGTCAGGGGAAGATTGTCCAGTGCGCCAGCCCGGACGAGCTGCTGGCGAAGCCGGCGAACGAGTTTGTCGGCTCGTTTGTGGGTCAGGACCGCACTCTGAAGCGCCTGCTGCTGGTGTCGGCAGGCGACGTCACCGACCAGCAGCCTACTATCACTGTACGCGGCTCTACCCCGCTTCCAGAGGCCTTTGCCACCATGGATGATCACGATATCCGCGCCATCACCGTGGTGGACGAGCACGGTAAACCGCTGGGGTTTGTGAAACGCCGGGAAGCGCGCAACGCCAGCGGCACCTGTGCCGATATCCTGCATCCGTTCCGCATGACCGGCAAAGCGGAAGATAACCTGCGCGTGGTGCTCTCCCGCCTGTATGAAAGCAACACCAGCTGGATGCCGATTGTGGATGAAGAGGGTCGCTATAACGGTGAGATTTCGCAGGACTATATCGCGGAGTACCTCAGCTCAGGGCGTACGCGCAGGGCGCTGAATATTCACAGTGAGAATTGAGAATTATACCAGAAAAGCCCCTTTCGGGGCTTGTATAGAGCATTACCAGCGAAGCTCTGACGTTAGCATATAGGTTATAGACCTCACGCTATCCTCTACGTCATAGTTAATCTGCATGCTCGTGGGAATATCGTGATCCTTTACCTCATAGAGGTCTGTCCAACCATAATCCCTATTCATTACAGTGTAAGGCGGCGCGCTTCGTAGCGGCTCTCCAAGATTTTCATTAACCCATTTGCGTGACATAGACGCCTGCAAGGGTGCTGGTAGTTCATTAGGAAATGTCCAACTGGACGCAGGTTCGTGCTGAATTCTGAGTGTGACAGATTTCAAAATCCGCCCCTCTCGCCAGAAAGAAAGAAAAATCCCTTCCTGAGCCATTTCAAGGTTGATGGTCGGTGTTCCAGAAGATCCCTTCGGGGCAGTCTTATACGGAATTAAATCCTTATCAAGCATATATTGATAAGACTTACCAAGACTATTTATCAGCGCTTCAACGTTTATCGTCATTTGTACAGCCCCGCTTCACTATTTATTTTATGCATTTTCACCCTTGCTGCTTCGATCTGAATTTCGGTCGCGCCATGATCTTTCAATGCCGGTTTTATGGCATCCAGATTGCGATCCACTGCTGCCCTGAGGTTCCTGGAGTCAAGATCAATTTGTGTAGGCGTATTACGTCCACCATATGTCTCGCTTATTTTGTGATGCATATCTTTCGGGATCACGATGGCAGCAACTTTATCAGTCAGCGCAAGTATCTCGTCATCATCTAGCAACGGATAATTAGCTCTCAGATATGCATCAACAGCAGCTCTGGACGGCATGTGATCCGCCTCATACATCCCCTGCCGCGAACGGCGTTTAAAGTCACTGTATAGCTCGACTTCCAGAAACTCCACCGGTGGTTTGCTCAGGTAGATATAAATCGGCGGCAGGTCAGGGAACGGCAGGATCAGAATGTAATCCGCGAAACGCTTTTCTTCCTGTGCCGGGCTGGTGGTCGCCGTTATGCCGGTGTTAACGGGCAGCGGGTCAACAACGACCGGGTTCGGCAGCACTGGCCGCGCCTGGTCGCCGGTGTTCCACGGCTTTTTCTCGTCTGTTCGGTCAGGCGTCCACACGATGGTGATGCGCGGTTCTTCCTCCGTGGTGAAGGTGTACGCCTGCGCGCTACTGTCGTACTCCATTTTTCTGACGCGCACACTGTCCCGGCCAGGCGGCGTGTGCCAGCCATGCGGCACCGGGTTCCCCCGGCTGTTGCTCTCCCACGTATAGCGCACCCTGCTCGGGGCTTCACGCATCTGCGCCAGGCGCATACGGTCAATAAAGTCCTGTTCGCCGTCGTTCAGCCTGCCGGGCATCATTCCCACCAGCAGCCCGGCCACGGGTGCGCCCGCTCCGGCGGCAGCTATTTCACCCAGCCCGGCGGCACCACGCACCGCCCATGTGCCGTAGGTCAGCGCCCTGCCGCTTATCAGCTCCAGCAGGCTTGCGCCCGCTGTGGCCGTCTGCGCGCGCGTAGCTGCAGTTGCGGCGGCAACAGCGGCCTGATAATCCATCTCCTCCTGGTTGCCGTTCCACCAGCGATAAAGGGCGCTGCGCTTTTTCGGTCTGGGGATATCCTCTGGCTTTTTCTTTCTGGCGGTCTGCGCGTGCTGCGGGGTGTCTGAATCGGTTGCCGGGTCGCTGGCCGGCATGGCCAGGAAAAATGCCATATCGGCAAAATTAGTATGGGGTTCGCGCTCGTCACCGGCATCATTGCAGCCATCCCCCCGCAGGCAGGATTTTGCAAATACCCGGTTGCGCTCCCTTTCCTCCTCTCTGCGGTTTTCTTCAGCCTGCTTTTCTGCTGCCAGCCTGGCGGCGTGTTGTTCCCTGGCAACATCAACCGGGTCTCGGCCACGTCCCAGCCACTGACCTGCGGGAGCAATTACCCGATTTGAACCTGGTGGGCAATCACAGTGTACTTTTGAACCGTGAACGGCGACGGGTACGCCGTGAAATGTCACCCGTTCCTCACCTGATACAATCACGCCCTTCCTGCCACATTTAGGACAGGGAGTGGTTTTATCACCTACCCTGAGAATTCTGCGTCCAAATTCGGTGCTGTCCGTAATAGACGCAATACACCTGGCACCGGTAGTCGTTTTATCATTCTCAAGCGCCTGTCCCCGACCAAAATTATCGGTACGGTAACCCATGCGTTACGCTCCGGTAATTAGTAAATTGATTACTCATAAAGAATTCCCTTTTCCTTTTCGTTAATAAAAAAGGAATTTTACTATGAATATGAGTTAACCAGATTTATTCCGCACATTTGGTTAATATTTAACAACCAAATAAATCACCACTAAAAATAAACAACTTAAATATTTAGAACACCCCTATAAACACTCATTTGCATACTGGTTGAGTTCCTATCACAATAGAATACCGATCTCGTTTACTCGCGACCCATGCAACGTCTTCATACTTACCCCGATATCCGCGCGATGTTTCGCCGGCTTCTGATTGCCACCGTCACGGGCGTACTGGCCGCGCTGGCCGTTGCCGTGTTTCGCCACAGCATGTATCTGCTGGAGTGGCTGTTTCTCAGTAACGACAGCGGCAGCCTGGTGAATGCCGCGGCGGCGTTGTCCCCCTGGCGTCGCATGCTCACGCCTGCTCTTGGCGGCCTGGCAGCCGGATTGTTGCTGTGGGGATGGCAGCGGCTGACGGCGCAACGCCCGCATGCGCCAACGGATTATATGGAAGCGCTGGAAACGGGTGACGGGCAGTTCGATTACGGTGCCAGCCTGGTCAAATCCCTGGCGTCACTGCTGGTGGTTTCCAGCGGAAGCGCCATCGGGCGTGAAGGGGCGATGATCCTGCTCGCCGCCCTCGCCGCCTCCTTGTTTGCGCAGCGCTTTACGCCGAAGTCCGAATGGAAATTATGGATAGCCTGCGGGGCGGCGGCGGGAATGGCCAGCGCCTACCACGCGCCGCTAGCCGGAAGCCTGTTTATTGCGGAAATCCTGCTCGGCACGCTGATGCTGGCCTCGCTCGGCCCGGTAGTCATTGCGGCCGTCGTAGCGCTGCTGACGACGCGTCTGTTAAGCCCCGGCGCCACCACGCTGTATGAGGTGCATCTCAGCGAAACGCTCACTGCGGGCGATTACGGATTAATCGTTATCATCGGTCTGCTGGCGGGCGTCTGCGGCCCGCTGCTGATGTGGCTGATGACGGTTAGCCACGCGCTGTTTCTGCGTCTCAAACTCTCACCACCCTGGCAGCTGGCGCTCGGGGGGCTGATCGTCGGGATGTTGTCGCTTCTTACGCCCAAAGTGTGGGGTAACGGCTATAGCGTGGTGCAGGCCTTTCTGCTCTCACCGCCGCTGCTGTCCGTTATTGCGGGCGTGTTTATCTGTAAGCTGCTGGCGGTCCTGGCAAGCAGCGGTTCGGGCGCACCGGGCGGGGTCTTCACGCCGACGCTGTTTGTCGGGCTGGCGACAGGAATGCTCTTTGCGCAGCTTTTTGCGCTGTGGCTACCGGGTTCTGGAACGGCGATTTTGCTGGGACTGGCGGGGATGGCGACGTTGCTCGCTGCCACGACGCATGCGCCTATTATGTCGGCGCTGATGGTGTGTGAAATGACCGGGCAGTATTTTCTGCTACCCGGCCTGCTGATTGCCTGCGTTGTTGCGTCCGTACTCTCGCGAACGTTACGCCACGACTCGATCTACGGCCAGCACACTGCCGAGAGCAGAGAGATCGATGTACTGCGCTAGTTCGCGCTGCTCGGCGCGCGGCAAATAAGGCAGTTCGCCCACCAGAGGGCCGGGCAGTTTTTTGCTCAGCACGTCGATGATTTCTGCATAGTGCGCAAGGCCTGGGTTGATGCGGTTTGCCACCCAGCCCACTAACGGCAGGCCATCATTGGCGATCGCCTGCGCCGTGAGCAGCGCATGGTTGATACACCCTTCCTGGATGCCCACCACCATCACCACCGGCAGTTGCTCCTGCACCACCCACTCGGAAAGTGGACGCAAATCGTTCATCAGGCTGCGCCAGCCGCCCGTGCCTTCAACCACAACGTGATCAACCTTCTCGCTCAGGTTCGCCAGCCCATCCGACAGCAGGGTGTAATTGATCAGCCCGCTGTGCGCCACGCTGCTCTCCTCTTCGCTCAGGGCAATAGGATTGACCGCGTCATAAGGCAGCTCCAGGGATGAGACGCTTTGTAAAACCAGGGCATCTTTATTGCGCAGCCCCTCTGGCGTCTCTTTACTGCCTTTTGCGACCGGTTTGTACCCTGCAACACGTTTACCGCTTGCTGCCAGCGCCTGTAGCAACGCGCGCGATACAACAGTCTTGCCGACAGAGGTATCTGTACCAGTAACAAAGAAACGCTTAAGCATGACTCATTCCACCTCTTGGGTATGCTTCGAAAATATAAACCAGGTAAATAATTCAGTGGGGGAAGTCTACGGGAAGCGTGCGCTATCCGGCTTGAGATAGCGCAATTTTTAGTAAGTCTGTGGAAAAGAGTTAGCCCTGCAGCAGGCGGATCAGTAAGGAGCCGTTATACATTGCATCTTTCACCAGCGCGGCGCCGGCCATGGTGCCCTGGTTCGAAAATTGCGTGCTTTCGACCACAATGTTTTTGCTGTAAGCGGGCAGCGCCTGCTGATTAATGCAGGCCGAAATCGCCGGGAAGAGGATATCCGCCGCCTGGCTGAGCGGGGAGCCGATCAGGATTTTTTGCGGGTTAAACAGATTCACCATAATGGCGAGAATGCGCCCGACGTTATTCCCTACGCCAGTAATGATGTCCTTAGCCAGCAGATCGCCCTGCCGCGCCGCTGTGCACAAGGAATCTACCGTCAGGGGTTGCCCGTGCAACGAGGAGCTCATGGACTGGCTGAGCCTCACCTGCGCCAGCTCAAGCACGCTTTCCACGCTGGCAATGGTCTCCAGGCAGCCGTGGTTGCCGCAGTAGCAGCGTTTCCCGTAGGGATCGACCTGCGTGTGGCCGATCTCCACCAGGCTACTGCTGCCCGCATGCAACAGGCGTCCGTCGGTGATGACGCCCGCCCCGACGTTATGGTCGATCACCACCTGAATGACATCCCGCGCCCCGCGTGACGCGCCAAACAGCGCCTCCGCCATAGTCCAGGCGCTGATGTCATGCTGAATGTAGACCGGTACGCCGGTATGGTTTTTCAGGACCTCACCCAGCGGCATCTCTTTAACGTCTTCATAAAACGGCATGCGGTGCACAATGCCGTTCTCGGTATCAATAATGCCCGGCATGGTGATGGCAATCGCCGTTAAGCGTTCAAGCTTCTGCTGGTGACGAATAAAGAAATGATCGATATGCGTGACAATCGCCTCAAGAAGCGGTTGATCAGCGTTAAGCGGCAGCTCCAGCCGGTCTTCCACCACCAGCTTGCTGCTGAGATCGCGCAGCGCAAGAAAGATCTCACCCCGGCTGATGCGCAGCGACAGGTAATGCCACGCTTCCGTCTCCACCACCAGCCCGACCGCCGGACGACCCCGGCTCCCCGGCTCCTGAATCTCCGTCTCCTGAACCAGGTGGGCTTCCAGCATTTCGCGAACAATCTTGGTAATACTGGCGGGAGCCAGTTGGGCCAGGCGCGACAAATCGATACGCGAAACCGGACCAAGCTGATCAATCAGGCGATATACCGCGCCAGCGTTGGTCTGCTTAATCTGATCAATATGCCCTGGCTGACTATCAGCAACCACCTCGTACTCCCTTATTTTCGAGCTTCGAAATAAACTTTGGGCTATGGTGAAGCACTTGCATGGCCGTCGTCAAATATTTACTTAGCCATGTGATTTACTGCACATTTTTGCCCATTTTTCCCTATAAATATCGCCCGGCAGAGGCGGTGATAAGCTGCTTTTTAAAACGCTGTGCCGCATTGCTCTGTTCATGATGTCTGGACCACACCAGCCACATCTCCGATACCGCGTCGTCTTCGGCAAGCGGGACCCAGCACATTTCACGCAATTGTACCCGTTTAAAGGAGGCCGGGAGAATAGAAACCCCCAGCCCGGCGGCGACCAGACCTATTATCGTCATCGCCTCTCCTACCTCCTGGGTAATGACCGGGGCGAGATCGTAGCGGCGCATCAGGCCCAGAATATCGTCATACAGACCGGTTCCCACCTGCGGGTCGAAAAAGACAAACGGCTCTTTCGCCAGCTCAGCCAGCGTGATGGCAGGTTTCGACGCCAGGGGGTGATCGCGCGGGATCATCGCCATCAGCGGCTCGCGCAGGATCACCTGCCACGCCAGCGAGTCCGGCAGTTGAGTGTTGCGCATCAACCCTAAATCCAGCGCCCCTTCATTCAGCGGAGCTATTTGTTCCCGGGTATTAATTTCGCGCGTCTGAATATGCACGTCCGGGAAGTCACGGCGAAACGACGACAGGGTTTGCGAGACGGCGCTGATAAACGGGGCAGACGAGGTAAACCCGATACGCAATTCACCGGCTTCTCCCAGATAGAGCCGCTCTGCGCGGGCGGCGGCGTCGTCAACCATGCTCAGAATTTGTCGGCTGTCGGCCAGAAACTGCCTGCCTGCCGCCGTCAGGCTCACGCTACGGTTGGTACGGGCGAGAAGACGGGCACCAATCTGCTGCTCCAGGATCTGAATTTGCTGGCTGAGCGGCGGCTGCGAAATGTTCAGGCGCGCGGCGGCGCGGCCAAAATGGAGTTCTTCTGCCACCGCGACAAAGTAGCGTAAATGACGCAGTTCGATATTCATATTTTATAAGTATCATTTGAGATTATTAATATATTAGACAGAATATTTACATTTTCCTACCCTGAAGAGGTGGTCATACCCGTCACCAGAAACCACGGGGATGTTTAAGCAAGGAACATGTGTGAGTCGTACATCTACTGTTGATATCGAACCGGCACGCGATATCGATGATTTACCGGCAGCTTCTCAGCCGGCGCAGTTTATTAAACGTGGTACCTCCCAATTTATGCGCGTCACGCTGGCGCTGTTCTCAGCCGGTCTGGCAACCTTTGCCCTGCTCTACTGCGTTCAGCCTATCCTTCCCGTGCTGTCACATGAGTTTGGCGTCTCACCGGCCAGCAGCAGTATTTCTCTCTCTATTTCAACCGGGATGCTGGCTGTCGGCCTGCTTTTTACCGGCCCTCTCTCTGATGCCATTGGGCGTAAACAGGTGATGGTGACCGCGCTGATGCTGGCGTCGGTTTGTACGTTGCTCTCCACCATGATGACCAGCTGGCACGGGATCCTGATGATGCGCGCGCTCATCGGGTTATCCCTGAGCGGCGTGGCGGCGGTTGGGATGACTTATCTCAGTGAAGAGATCCACCCGAGCTTTGTCGCGTTCTCCATGGGGCTGTACATCAGCGGGAACTCCATTGGCGGTATGAGCGGACGCCTGCTGAGCGGCGTGTTTACAGACTTCTTTAACTGGCGCATTGCGCTGGCGGTGATTGGCTGCTTTGCACTGGCCTCTGCGCTGATGTTCTGGAAAATTCTGCCGGAATCACGCCACTTCCGCCCCACCTCCCTGCGTCCGAAAACGCTGTTTATCAACTTCCGCCTGCACTGGCGGGATAAAGGGCTGCCGCGGCTGTTCCTGACCGGCTTCCTGCTGATGGGATCGTTCGTCACGCTGTTTAACTATATTGGCTATCGTCTGATGCTTTCGCCGTGGCATCTGAGCCAGGCGGTGGTGGGCCTGCTCTCCGTGGCGTATCTGACCGGGACCTGGAGCTCGCCAAAAGCCGGAGCGATGACCGCCCGCTATGGCCGTGGGCCGGTGATGCTGGTCTCAACCGCCGTGATGTTGTTGGGCCTGTTGCTGACGCTTTTCTCTTCCCTGTGGCTGATTTTCACCGGCATGCTGCTCTTCTCTGCCGGTTTCTTCGCCGCGCATTCCGTCGCCAGCAGCTGGATTGGCCCGCGCGCCCGTCGTGCCAAAGGCCAGGCATCCTCTTTGTATCTGTTTAGCTATTATCTTGGATCCAGCTTCGCCGGGACGCTGGGCGGTGTGTTCTGGCACAACTACGGCTGGAACGGCGTGGGCGGGTTTATCGCGCTGATGCTCTGCGGGGCACTGCTGGTAGGCGCCAGTCTTCATAAGCGTCTGAGATAATCCGCCTGCGGGCTGATGTCCGGTAAGACGAGCGATCCAGATAAACGGCACCAGCGTACTGGTGCCGTTTTTACATTCAGGAATCCCAGGCCTGCTCTATCTTAGCGGCTTCAAACTGCGGAGGCGGTTTTCGGAAACGGCGCGTCAGCCATGTCAGATAAAGGGCCCCCAGTGCCGCCCAGATGAGGCCAAGCGTCAGGGACGTCGCTTCGAGGTTTATCCACAGCACGCCGACCGTTACGGCACCAATGAGTGGCAGCAGGAGATAGTGGAACCGATCTTTCCACGTTTTGTTCAGCCCCTTACGCCGCCAGAAATGGTTGTACACCGAGAGATTAACAAACGTAAACGCCACCAGCGCGCCAAAGTTGATCAGCGCCGTCGCGGTCACGAGGTCAAAGTACAGGGCCGACAGCGCCACTATCCCTACCATAATGACGTTCAGGGCCGGAGTACGCCATTTCGGATGCACGTAGCCAAACACCCGCTCCGGAAAGACGTTGTCACGCCCCATCACATACAATAAGCGTGAGACGCTGGCGTGTGAGGCCAGGCCTGAAGCGAGCGTATTCACAAACGTGGTACACAGAAACACCGACTGGAAGAGCTTGCCGCCCACGTACAGCGCAATTTCCGGCAGCGCGGCGTCCGGGTTCTTGAAGCGCGCAATCGTCGGGAAGAAGAGCTGCATGAAAAACGAGGCAACAATGAATATCAGCCCGCCATACAGTGCGGTCAGGAAAATGGCTTTGGGAATAACGCGCGCCGCGTTTGGCGTCTCTTCCGACAGCGTGGTGACCGCGTCAAACCCGAGGAAAGAGAAGCAGACGATAGTCGCGCCGGTAATAATCGGGATCAGATGTGCGTTCTCGCTGATAAACGGCTGCAACGACCAGACGGTGCCCACGCCCTCCCCCTTGTGCAGGCCATGCACCACGAGTATGACAAACACCACCATGATGGCGATCTGCACCAGCACAAACAGGGTGTTAAAGTTGGCGACCAAATTAACACTCTTCAGGTTCGCCAGCGTCAGGATCGTCACAAACCCCACCACCCACACCCACGGTGGGACTTCCGGGAACAATGCGGAAAGGTAGATCTTCGCCAGCAGCACGTTGATCATCGGCAGGAAGAGATAGTCCAGCAGCGAGGACCAGCCGACCATAAACCCCAGATGGGGTCCGATCGATTTCTGCGTGTAGGTGTACGCAGAGCCCGCTTCCGGGAACTGTCGTACCAGTTTGCCGTAGCTGATGGCGGTAAACATGACGCCCGCCAGCGCCAGGAGATACGAGGCGGGCACGTGGCCATTGCTGATACCGGACACAATGCCGAAGGTATCAAACACGGTCATGGGGGTAAGGTAAGCCAGCCCCATCATCACCACCTGCCAGAGTTTGAGGGAACTGCGCAGCCGGGTTCTTCCGGCCATGCCCGGCGAATCAAGAGATGTGTTAGTCGCCATAGACCATCCCCCCCATGCTTACCGTGGTTTGCAATCGCGTTGACCTTAACGCAAACCTGCTTAGCAAAGGGGGAAGTTGTAAAGAACATACGCGATCGTACCAGCGCAGCGTCTCTCGCTCGCACTCACAGCAGGCGCCTGACTGGCCCCCTTCGCCCTGCGGATAGTTGAACATCTGCATCATTTCCTACCTCGTCACACAGTGTCGTTAAGAAAGTCCCTGTGCCGCCTGCGCTCCATAACGCGACTCCCGGGAGATAGCTGGCGTGCCAGCGAACAGTTCGGCCAGGCTCCGCGCAGGCCGTTTGGTGATACGTATGCGATGAAACAAAGCGGCCCCTGACCGGGGCACGTCATCAGGCGTTTTTCAGCATCCACTCGATTTCAGTTTCGGTAATCAGGCGTTCGAACTGCAGTAATTCATCATTTTTGCAGGCGTGATAGACGTGGCAGAAACGTTCGCCCAGTCGCTCGCGAAGGTGATCGTTTTGCATAAATTCCCACAGCGCATCGCTCTGACGAATCGGGAACGGCAATCCGTCCTGCTCCAGACCATTGCCTTCAACTTCTTCCTGCAGGGGTAAATCGTTATCCAGCCCGTGTAAAATGCCGGCAAAAATCGCCGCCATCACCAGATACGGATTCGCGTCTGCTCCCGCCACCCGGTATTCGACCCGATGGTTATGGCGATCGCCGCACGGGATACGCAGGGCAACCGTGCGATTATTGTGTCCCCATGACGCCTGCGTCGGCACGTACATTCCCGGCTGGAAACGGCGGTAGGAGTTGACGTTCGGCGCCAGCAGCGCCATGGACGCTGGCATCAGATCGATCATCCCGGCCAGCGCGCGTTTCAGCAGCGCGGAATCCTCACCGCTGGCGTCTGCGAACACGTTTTCGCCTCTGTTGTTTTGCATGCTGATGTGGATATGCATCCCGCTGCCCGCATGTTCTTCATACGGCTTTGCCATAAACGTGGCGTGCATCTTGTGTTTTTCCGCCATCTGCCTGACGAGACGTTTTAGCGCCAGCGCATCATCGCAGGCATCCAGCACGTTTTCCGTATGGTGCAGGTTAATCTCAAACTGTCCCGGGGAGGCTTCAGCCACTGCCCCGTCGGCAGGGATCAGCTGCAGCTGCGCCAGTTCGTCAATGTCATTCAGCACGTCAGCAAAGTGGTTGAGATTATCAACCGAGTAGACCTGACTCTGCGTGTTACGCACGTCGGTGCCCGGCGCGCAGGGTGGCTGCAGATAGCCGTCGGCATCGCGTTTACGGTCAAGTAAATAGAACTCCAGCTCTACCGCTACCACGGGGAACAGACCGCGCTGGCGCAGCTGCTGCCAGAGTCGGTTGAGTACGTTCCGCGGCTCAACGTCAAAGGGAGCGCCATCTTCATCGACCATGGTGAGCTGCACCTGACCAATGTACTCCGGGTCGGCGGCGGAGGGTGTCAGGGTGCCCGGCACCGGCACACAGATACAGTCCGGCTCGCCCAACTCCTGCCCCAGCCCTGCCTCTTCCACAACGTTACCCAGAATGTCCATGGCGAAAACCGATGCCGGGAAATAGCAGCCTTTTTCAAGTTTGCTCAGTCCGGCAACCGGGATGCGTTTGCCGCGAAAACAGCCGTTCAGGTCGGTCAGGAGGACATCAATAAACTGGGTGTCAGGATACTTTTCTAAATAGCGCTTCACTTCCTGCGTAAAGGCGCTGCCCCGCCTCTCATCCGTGTGCTGCACAAAGTTCTCAACTTCTACGATATTGGTTTCCATGATTTACCACCGTTTTTGGGATTTGCGTTCGCTGCTCTGGACTGTCAAATATAATGTCCACACTATCGAATCTGTATGCAAACAAATTGTTTGTCAAATGTTAAATTAAGTTTGCAAAAGGCAGATCTCGTTGCTAGATTGAGAAAATATTGAACGAAAAGGCCGTTTCACAGGCGAGAATGGCCTAAATTTAGTCCACTTTGTGAGGGCGATCATGGAAAATATAATGAACAAGCCAGTTATTGGCGTGGTGATGTGCAGAAACAGGCTTAAGGGTCACGAGACCCAGACCCTGCAAGAAAAGTACCTGAATGCCATTATTAACGCGGGGGGCTTACCTGTTGCCTTACCGCATGCGCTGGCAGAGCCAGAGCTTATTACCGCTCTGCTGCCAACCCTGGACGGAATTTACCTGCCGGGCAGCCCAAGTAACGTGCAGCCGCACCTTTATGGTGAAAACGGCGATGAGCCTGACGCCGATCCCGGGCGAGATCTTCTGAGTATGGCGCTGATTGCTGCCGCGCTCGAAAGGCGCATCCCCATTTTCGCCATCTGCCGGGGGCTGCAGGAAATGGTTGTTGCCACGGGAGGGACGCTGTATCGCCGCCTGTTCGAGCAGAACGACCTGCTTGAGCACCGGGAAGATCCTGAACTGCCGGTTGAGCTACAATACGCCCCTTCTCATGAAGTTCAGGTTCAGGAGGGAGGACTGCTGTCTCAATTAATACCAGGCTGTAACACATTTTGGGTAAACTCGTTACACGGGCAAGGTGCACGAACGTTAGGACCACGGCTTCGCGTGGAGGCCCGCTCGACGGACGGGCTCGTCGAAGCGGTCAGCGTTCATGACCACCCTTTTGCCCTCGGCGTGCAATGGCACCCCGAATGGAACAGCAGCGAGTACGCCCTGTCACGCATGTTGTTTGAAGGTTTTATCACCGCCTGTCAAAGCCACATTGCCGAGAAGCAACGGCTTTGACCACTACCGTAAAGGAAATGCAACTATGAGCGATGACGGACTGGCGCCAGGGAAACGTCTGTCTGAGATCCGCCAGCAATTGGGTCTCTCGCAGCGGCGTGCCGCCGAACTGTCTGGGTTAACACACAGTGCCATCAGCACCATTGAGCAGGACAAAGTCAGTCCTGCCATCAGTACGCTGCAAAAGCTGCTGAAAGTTTATGGGCTGTCGCTCTCGGAATTCTTTTCGGAACCGGAAAAACCTGATGAACCGCAGGTGGTTATTAATCAGGAAGACCTTATCGAAATAGGCAGTCAGGGGGTTTCGATGAAGCTGGTTCATAACGGAAATCCGAACCGTACGCTGGCGATGATTTTTGAAACTTACCAGCCAGGAACCACGACCGGAGAGAGGATCAAACACCAGGGTGAGGAGATCGGTACGATACTGGAAGGTGAAATAGTGCTGACCATTAATGGCCAGCCTTATCACCTGGTTGCGGGGCAAAGCTATGCCATTAATACCGGCATACCGCACAGCTTCAGCAACACCTCGGCAGGCATCTGCCGCATTATCAGTGCCCACACCCCCACCACGTTCTAATTACCACTCAGTCCCGACGTAAGTGCGCTTACGCCGGGACAAATAAAAACGATCAATGTCGGCATTCAACGGGTTAATTCCCGGGATGCCCCACGGCTTTGTATTGCCTGAAACGGCCATGACCTTATTTATCTGATTGCGAAAGAAAGGAGTGAATATGCATTTTCAGCACCTGACTTACTGGCAGGATAAAGCAAAAAACAGCGCCATTGAGACCCGGTTATTTATTAACGGTGCCTATTGTGACGCCGCCGATAATGCCACGTTTGAAACCGTCAATCCCGCGACACAACAGACGCTGGCGAACGTGGCCCGGGGCAAGCAGGCGGACGTGGACCGTGCAGTTCAGGCGGCGCGTGAGGTATTTGAGCGCGGTGACTGGTCGCAGGCGTCTCCGGCGCAGCGCAAGACCGTGCTCAATAAGCTCGCCGATTTAATGGAACGCCACGGCGAAGAGCTGGCCTTACTGGAAACACTGGACACCGGAAAACCCATCCGCCACAGCCTGCGCGACGATATTCCCGGCGCGGCTCGCGCCATTCGCTGGTACGCCGAAGCGGCGGATAAAGTTTACGGCGAAGTGGCACCTACGGGGCCGGGCGAACTGGCGATGATCGTGCGCGAGCCGATCGGGGTGGTTGCGGCCATCGTTCCCTGGAACTTCCCGCTGCTGCTGGCCTGCTGGAAGCTGGGCCCGGCACTGATCGCGGGCAACAGCGTGGTATTGAAACCGTCGGAGAAATCGCCACTCACCGCCCTGCGGCTGGCCGGGCTGGCGAAAGAGGCGGGCCTGCCGGACGGCGTGCTGAATGTGATAAGCGGTTACGGCCACGAAGCGGGCCAGGCGCTGGCACTGCATCCAGAAGTCGAGGTGCTGACCTTTACCGGCTCTACCCGTACCGGCAAGCAGTTGTTGAAGGACGCGGGAGAAAGCAACATGAAGCGCGTCTGGCTGGAGGCGGGCGGCAAGAGCGCCAACATTATTTTTGCCGACTGTCCGGACCTCGACAAAGCCGTGAGCGCAACCGCCGCCGGGATTTTTTATAACCAGGGGCAAGTCTGTATCGCCGGTACCCGCCTGCTGCTCGAAGACAGCATCGCCGATGATGTCCTGGCAAAGCTGAAAGCGCAGGCCCGTCACTGGCAGCCGGGCGATCCGCTCGACCCTGACAGCACGATGGGCATGCTCATCGACGCTGCACATGCCGATACCGTCCACACGTTTATTCGCGAGGGAACCCGAAAAGGTACGCTGCTGCTGGACGGGCGGGAACAAGCATGGCCTTGTGCAGTCGGTCCCACCATTTTTGTCGACATCGACCCTGCCTCCCCGCTGTGCCGGGAAGAGATTTTCGGGCCGGTGCTGGTCGTCACCCGTTTTAAAACCGAAGAAGAAGCCTTAACGCTGGCCAACGACAGTGAATATGGGCTTGGCGCGGCGGTATGGACCCGCGATCTTTCCCGCGCGCACCGCATGAGCCGCCGCCTGAAAGCAGGCTCGGTCTTCGTCAATAACTATAACGACGGCGATATGACCGTACCCTTTGGTGGCTATAAGCAGAGCGGCAACGGTCGCGATAAGTCCCTGCACGCGCTGGAAAAATTTACCGAACTGAAAACCATCTGGATTGCCCTGGAGTCTCAATCATGACCGAACATACCACCAGCTACTACGCGGCCAGCGCGAACGCTTACGAACCTTTCCCGACGCTTAACGAGTCGATCAGCTGTGACGTGTGCGTGGTGGGCGGCGGCTATACCGGCCTCTCCTCCGCGCTGCATCTCGCCGAAATGGGCTACGACGTGGTGCTCCTTGAAGGAGCGCGCATCGGCTTCGGCGCCAGCGGACGCAACGGCGGCCAGCTGGTTAACTCTTACAGCCGCGATATCGACGTGATTGAGAAAAACTACGGACCCGATGCCGCCAGAGTCCTCGGAAGCATGATGTTTGAAGGCGGGGAGATCATCCGGGAGCGTATCCAGCGCTATCAGATCCAGTGCGACTATCGTCCCGGCGGGCTGTTTGTGGCGCTAAACCATAAGCAACTTGAGACGCTGGAGGAGCAAAAAGCCAACTGGGAACGCTACGGCAATACGCAGCTGGAGTTGCTGGACGCCAGTGACATCCGCCGGGAGGTCGACAGCGAACGCTATACCGGCGCGCTGCTGGACCGCAGCGGGGGGCATATTCATCCACTGAACCTGGCGATCGGCGAAGCAGACGCCATTCGCCTGAACGGCGGGCGGGTGTATGAACAGTCCCCGGTGACCGCCATTCAGCACACCAGCCCGGCTGTGGTAAGCACGCAGCATGGCCAGGTGACAGCCCGCTACGTGATCGTCGCCGGGAATGCCTATCTGGGCGATAAGATAGAACCGGAACTGGCAAAACGCAGCATGCCCTGCGGCACTCAGGTTGTGACCACCGCCCCGCTGCCGGAAGCGGTCGTCCGCACGCTGATCCCCAATAACTACTGCGTGGAAGATTGTAACTACCTGCTGGATTACTACCGTCTTACCGCCGACAACCGCCTGCTGTACGGCGGTGGCGTCGTCTATGGCGCGCGCGATCCGGACGATGTCGAGCGCCTGGTGATGCCAAAGCTACTGAAAACCTTCCCACAGCTGGCCGGTGTCAAAATCGACTACCGCTGGACGGGCAACTTCCTGCTGACCCTGTCGCGCATGCCGCAGTTTGGTCGTCTGGATAAAAACATCTATTACATGCAGGGCTACAGCGGCCACGGCGTCACCTGCACCCACCTGGCCGGACGGCTGATCTCGGAACTGTTGCGCGGTGACGCTGAGCGCTTTGATGCGTTTGCCAACCTTCCGCACTACCCCTTCCCGGGCGGTCGCAGCCTGCGGATTCCATTCACGGCGATGGGCGCGGCGTATTACAGCCTGCGCGATCGTCTTGGCGTATGAGCGTTTCGACAAAAGGGTATCTGACATGAGTAACCAGGAATTTCATCAGCGTAGACTCTCTGCCACCCCGCGCGGCGTAGGCGTAATGTGTGATTTCTTTGCCCGCACGGCGGAGAATGCCACGCTTACCGACGTGGAAGGCAACGACTATATTGATTTCGCCGCCGGGATCGCGGTACTGAATACCGGCCATCGTCATCCTGAACTGGTGGCCGCAGTGGAAAAACAGCTTCACCAGTTCACCCACACGGCCTACCAGATTGTGCCGTATGAAAGCTACGTTTCATTAGCCGAAAAACTTAACGAGCTGGCTCCGGTGCAGAGCCCGGCCAAAACGGCATTCTTCACAACGGGCGCAGAAGCGGTGGAAAATGCCATTAAAATCGCCCGGGCCCACACCGGCAGACCGGGCGTGATTGCCTTCGGAGGAGGCTTTCACGGTCGAACCTATATGACCATGGCATTAACCGGCAAGGTCGCGCCTTATAAGCTGGGATTTGGCCCCTTCCCGGGGTCGGTTTATCACGTGCCCTATCCCTCGGAGCTGCACGGCATCACGACGCAGGATGCCATCACGGCGATAGAACGTCTGTTCAAAGCAGACATTGAGGCGAAACAGGTAGCGGCGATTATTTTTGAACCCATTCAGGGTGAAGGCGGCTTCAACGTCGCCCCGCCAGAGCTGGTGGCCGCCATCCGCCGTATCTGTGATGAACACGGGATCGTCATGATTGCCGACGAAGTACAGAGCGGCTTCGCCCGTACGGGGAAACTGTTTGCCATGGAACACTACGCCGACAAGCCCGACCTGATGACGATGGCGAAAAGCCTGGCAGGCGGAATGCCGCTGTCCGGCGTGGTGGGCCGCGCCGAAATCATGGACGCGCCGGCGCCCGGCGGTCTGGGGGGGACCTATGCAGGCAACCCACTGGCGGTGGCCGCCGCGCACGCGGTGCTGAATATTATCGACAACGAGTCACTGTGCGCCCGCGCCCGGCATCTGGGCGATCGACTGAAAGCCACCCTGGAAGAGATTCAGGGCACCTTCCCTGCGCTCGTGGCGATAAGGGGAAGAGGATCGATGATTGCGGCGGAGTTTTTTGATCCCGAGAGCCGTGCACCTTCGGCCGCCATCGCGCAGGCGATCCAGCAAAAAGCTCTCGCCCAGGGCCTGCTGTTATTGATCTGCGGCCAGTACGGCAACGTGATCCGCTTCCTTTATCCGCTGACCATTCCGGATGCCCAGTTCACCCAGGCGCTGGCGATCTTGCAACAGGTTATGCGTGATAAGACCTAAGTAACCACCGAAAACCGTCTCCCGGCATTCCGGAGACGGTTTCAACGGCGGAGATCGGCTTAGATTTCCTCCGTGTGGGAAATGCTGGGGAATTTGGTCTGTTTCATTGTATGCTCCCTGAAACACATCCCTGGCAAGAGGAAATAAGAATTGCAAAAAACATCCGCCTATCAGTCACTTGTGAAAACCTTCCAGCGTATCTCCCGCTTCTCGCACCTCTCCTCCATCGCCAGTTGGGACATGTTCACCATGATGCCGCCCGGCGGCAGCGCCGCGCGCGGTGAAGCGCTGGCGGAGATGAGCGTCCTGCAACATCAGATCCTGACCGACAAAAAAGTGGGTGAATGGCTGGCTGCAGCGGCAGGTGAAGATTTGAATGACGTCGAACAGGCCAACCTGCGTGAAATGACGCGTCAATATCAGCAGGCCTCGCTGCTGCCGGAATCGCTGGTGGAAGCCAAATCGCTGGCGGGCAGCAAATGTGAGCACGCCTGGCGTACCCAGCGTCCGGCCAATGACTGGCAAGGCTTTTCCGCCAATCTGAAAGAGGTGGTAAAACTCAGCCGTGAAGAGGCGTGTCTGCGCGCGGAGGCAAAAGGTTGCTCACCTTACGATGCGCTGCTGGATATTTTTGAGCCAGACATGACCAGCGCGCGTCTGGACGTGCTCTTTGCCGACATGAAGTCGTGGCTGCCGGATCTGCTGGCAAACGTGGTCGACAAGCAGGCCAGGCAGACCTTCGTTCCGCCTCAGGGCCCTTTCCCGACGGCAACGCAGCGTGAGCTGGGGCTGGAAGCCATGAAGATGCTCGGCTTCGATTTCAACGGCGGTCGTCTGGACGTGAGCGCGCACCCGTTCTGCGGCGGCGTGCCGGAAGATGTGCGCATTACCACGCGGTATGACGAAGATGAACTCCTCAGCGCCTTGTTTGGCGTGATCCACGAAACCGGACACGCGCGCTACGAACAGAACCTGCCGCGCGCGTGGGCCGGTCAGCCCGTTGCCCTGGCGCGTTCAACGGCAATCCACGAATCCCAGAGTCTGTTCTTTGAGATGCAGCTTGGCCGCAGCGAGGCGTTCCTGAAACATCTCCTCCCTGCCGTTCATGCCCGTTTTGGCAGCCAGGCGGCGTTTAGCGAAGAGAACTTTATCGCCTGGAACCAGCGCGTGAAGCCGGGCTATATCCGCGTCGATGCCGACGAAGTGAGCTACCCGGCACACGTGGTGCTGCGCTATGAGATTGAGCGGGCGCTGATCAATGGCGATATCGAGGTGGAGGACATCCCGGCCCTGTGGGATGAGAAAATGCAGGCGTGGCTCGGGTTATCCACCAAAGACAACTACCGCAACGGCTGTATGCAGGATATCCACTGGACCGACGGCGGATTCGGTTACTTCCCGTCTTATACGCTGGGGGCGATGTACGCCGCGCAGCTGTTCCATGCCGCGAAAACGGCGCTGCCAGGTCTGCAGGCCTCTATCGCTGACGGGGATCTGTCGGCCCTGTTTGACTGGCTGCGCCAGAACGTCTGGCAACACGGCAGCCGGTTTACCACATCACAGCTGATCACCCAGGCGACGGGAGAAGATCTGAATATCCGCTACTTCCGTGAACACCTGACCTCGCGTTACCTGTAATGACCCACGCCGGGGAAAGCCCCCGGCGTTGTACAAACGGTTACACGCCGATACCAATCACTCACGGAAACCCCGAATTTACAGGGATATAGTTATTTCAACGGCCCCGCAGTGGGGTTAAATGAAAAACCAAATTCGAGGGTATGAACATGAATAAAGTATTAGCTCTGGTTGTTGCCGCTGCTATGGGTCTGTCTTCTGCTGCGTTCGCTGCTGAGACTACTGCAACTGCTCCAGCTGCCGCTGCACCTGCTGCAACCACCGCTGCACCGGCAAAAACGGTACACCACAAGAAACATCACAAAGCCGCTAAACCTGCTGCTGAGCAAAAAGCGCAGGCGGCTAAAAAGCACCACAAAAAAGCCGTAAAACAAGACGCCGCTAAACCTGCTGTTGAGCAGAAAGCACAGGCCGCCAAAAAGCACCACAAAAAAGCGACTAAACCCGCTGTAGAGCAGAAAGCTCAGGCCGCTAAAAAGCATCACAAAAAAGCAGTAAAACACGAAGCTGCTAAACCAGCTGCTCAGCCAGCTGCGTAAGAGTACAAGCTAAACCGTGCCCTTCGGGGCACGTTGGTAAACCGGCGCTGAACCTTTCAATACAGCGCCGTTTTTTTATCCGGAGGGCGTATGCTGCGACGCTATCGGTTTGAGTTGATCCTTATTCTGCTTATTTTATGCGCGCTCATCGCAAGCCAGTTTTATCTTTCCTGATCGTAGCACGCTGATTTTACTCCCACTTTAGCGCTGTCCCGTCTATAGTATTTTCATAGGGTTCACTTTTAATAATCATAATTACCCCACCAGAGTGTGATATGCGTAAATCTGTTGTGTTATTACTGGGAACGTTTGCTCTTTTTTCTGGATTCGCGCATGCGGATGATGGTGATGATGACACCATTAGCGCGAAAGAGCTTAAAACGCTGTTTTTCGGTCATGATGATCGTACGCGTGTCGCCGATCCTACCCAGGCCCCGTGGGATGCCATCGGGCAACTGGAAACCGCCAGCGGTAACTTATGCACCGCCACGTTGATTACCCCTCAGCTTGCCCTGACCGCAGGCCATTGCCTGTTGACGCCGCCGGACGGCAAACCCGACAAAGCCGTGGTACTGCGATTTGTGTCTCAGAAAGGGATGTGGCGCTATGAAATTCACGGGATTGAAGGCCGGGTTGACCCTTCGCTGGGTAAGCGCCTGAAACCGGACGGCGACGGCTGGATAGTCCCGCCCGCTGCGGCCTCCTGGGATTTCGGTCTCATCATTTTGCGCTACCCGCCTTCTGGTATCACTCCTCTGCCCCTGTTTGATGGCGATAAAGCCGCGCTGACCGCCGCGCTGAAAGCCGTCGATCGCAAGGTGACGCAATCCGGTTATCCGGTCGATCATCTGGATACGCTGTATACCCACACCGACTGCATTGTGACCGGCTGGGCGCAAAACAGCGTGCTCTCTCACCAGTGCGATACGTTACCGGGCGACAGCGGCTCACCGCTGATGCTGAAAACGGATAACGGCTGGCAGTTGATTGGCGTGCAGAGTTCGGCCCCGGCGGCCAAAGACAGATGGCGCGCGGATAACCGTGCTCTCTCGGTGACCGGTTTTCGCGACAAGCTGGAAGCGCTGGCACAATAACAGGCCAGCGCCGCCTCGCCTGACGTCATCAGGCGAGTTTTATCATAATCATACCGGCCAGCAGCAATACCAGGCCGATCCAGCCTTTATTATTTAACCGTTGGCCGAAGAGCACCCACCCTGCTGCCAGGGTCGCGGCAATACCAAACCCGCCCCACAGGGCATAGGCTACAGACAGATCGATACCTTTGACCGCCTGAGACAGGGCGCTAAACGCCCCCAGCACAGCGGCAATCGACATCAGACCGTAAACTTTACGGCGAAAACCATCAGAGAATTTCAGAAACACGTTCGCCAGAATTTCCAGAACAATGGCGAACCCCAACCAGGCCGCGTGGATCCATTCAAACTGCTGCATGGGTCTGCTCCTTCTGCGGTTTTGTCGGTTTACGTGTACCCGATTTAATCAGCACAATCCCGACTACCAGCGTCGTCAATCCGGCGATCTTCATTGTTGATAAGGTTTCGTCAAATAACAAAACGCTGAACAGCGTAATCAACAAAATACCGATACCTTCCCAGAGGGCATAAGCCACTCCCAGCGCGATTTTCTTCACCGCAAACGAGAGGAAAATATAGGAAAGCGAAATCATCACCAGCATTAAAATAAAACCGGTATTGCCATCGCTGACGCTTGCCCATTTCATAGACAGCGTGCCGGTAATTTCAGCGAGAATAGCCAGGGCTAATAAAATCCAGTAAAACATGTTTTTCTCCTGCTTGAGAATATAATCCATCGCGGCTCGCTGCGAACAGCAAACCCAAAAAAGGAAATTAAATCAGATAGCTAAGCGCATGGCGCCAGCTCAGGCAGAAGACGTGACTATAGCGCGTTGCGCCAGTGTTGCTCACCGGACAGAAGGAAGAAAGAGGTGGAGAATACAGCAGTATGGTTTGAAGAATACGTCCTGAACAAATTGTCCATAAAATTACAATTATCCGCGGTGTTGCTTCTCGTCTTTGCGGATCAAAATTGTCCTCGGTAGTTAAACACGCTAAATTTGTACCATAAGCCAGGATTTTACTCAAAGTCTTTTCAATTCTTTACCGAGGCCGTTTGATTTTGGTTAGTTTATTAAACGCCTTTCGCCTTTATTATAAATAAAAAAATACGCAGGAATTGCCATGGCTAAACCCATCATTACCCTGAACGGCCTCAAGATTGTGATCATGCTCGGTATGCTGGTGATCATCCTGACGGGCGTTCGTTTTGCCGCCGATATTATCGTGCCTTTTATTCTGGCGCTGTTTATTGCAGTGATCCTTAACCCGCTGGTTCAGCGCATGGTGCGGATACGCATACCGCGCGTGCTGGCGATCACCCTGCTCATCAGCATCATTATTATCGCGATGGTGCTGCTGGTCGCTTATCTGGGCACATCCCTGAATGAACTGGCGCGCACGCTGCCGAAATACCGCTCGTCGCTGGTGATACCGCTGTTGCAGATTGAACCCTGGCTGCAGCGCGCGGGCATTGAGGTCTCCGTTGAGGAACTGCTGAAGTATATCGATCCCAACGCAGCCATGACCCTCGTCACCAGCCTGCTGGCGCAGCTCTCCAACGCCATGACCTCTATTTTCCTGCTGTTTTTAACCGTGGTGTTTATGCTGCTGGAGGTGCCGCAACTGCCTGCCAAACTACAGCATATAATGGTTCGGCCGGTGGAAGGCATGGGCGCGATTCAGCGTGCACTGGACAGTGTTTCCCGCTATCTGGTGCTGAAAACGGCGATCAGTCTCGTCACCGGGTGTGTTGTCTGGGGCATGCTGGTTGCGCTGGATGTGCGGTTTGCGTTCGTCTGGGGACTGCTCGCCTTTGCGCTTAACTATATTCCCAACATCGGTTCCGTGCTGGCGGCCATCCCGCCTATTCTGCAGGTGCTGGTTTTCAGCGGTTTGTATGATGCCCTGATTCTGCTGGCCGGTTATCTGGTGATTAACCTGGTCTTCGGAAACATTCTTGAACCGCGCATGATGGGACGCGGGCTCGGGCTTTCGACCCTGGTGGTGTTTTTATCCCTGATATTCTGGGGTTGGCTGCTCGGCCCCGTTGGCATGCTGCTCTCCGTTCCGCTGACCATCATCGTCAAGATTGCGCTTGAGCAGACGGCGGGCGGGCAAAGTATCGCCGTACTGCTGAGCGATATGAGTCACAGAGGCTGAGCAACCGTTAGTTTACCTACTCGCGCCAGCCCATTGCTGGCGCCACATGTTTGAGGATCGACTCAATCACATGCGCGTTGTAGTCCACACCAAGCTGATTCGGTACGGTCAGTAACAGGGTATCCGCTTCGGCTATCGCGTCGTCCTGCTTCAATTGTTCAACCAGCTTGTCGGGCTCTGCCGCATAGCTGCGCCCGAAAATCGCCCGCGTTTTTTCATCCAGATAGCCCACGCTATCGCTGTCGTTGCGGCTGGCCCCGAAATACATCCGGTCACGATCGTCCATCAGGGCAAAGATACTGCGGCTCACCGACACGCGCGGCTGACGGGTATGGCCCGCCTCAGCCCAGGCCTGACGATACGCGCGGATCTGTTTTGCCTGCTGAATATGGAACGGCTCGCCGGTTTCATCGTCTTTCAGCGTTGAGCTTTGCAGGTTCATGCCCAGTTTTGCGGCCCAGACCGCCGTTGCATTTGAACCGGCACCCCACCAGATGCGGTCGCGTAAACCTTCGGAATGAGGCTCCAGGCGCAGCAGACCCGGCGGGTTCGGGAACATCGGTTGCGGGTTTGGTTTCGCAAACCCTTCTCCGCGCAGCACCTCAAGCAGCACCTCGGTATGACGACGCGCCATATCCGATTCGTTTTCCCCTTCCTGCGGGACATAGCCAAAGTGACGCCAGCCATCAATCACCTGCTCCGGCGAGCCGCGGCTAATTCCCAGCTGCAAACGCCCGCCAGAGATCAGATCCGCCGCCCCGGCATCCTCCGCCATGTACATTGGGTTTTCATACCGCATGTCGATCACGCCGGTACCGATTTCGATGGTTTTGGTTTTTGCGCCTATCGCCGCCAGCAAGGGGAACGGCGAGCTGAGCTGCCGGGCAAAGTGGTGCACTCGGAAATAAGCGCCATCGGCACCCAGCTCTTCAGCGGCCACGGCCAGGTCGATGGACTGCAGCAGCGTGTCCGCTGCGGTTCGGGTACCGGACTGTGGCGACGGCGTCCAGTGACCAAATGATAAAAATCCGATCTTTTTCATAAGGGGTAATCCTGAGAATGTGTTGCGTTTCTTCTACTCTACGCATTACCGGGCAACAATAAATGCCGTTTATTTAACGGAAAGCGTCAAATAAATTGACTGACCTGAGCAGATCGCTAATGCGTTCCATAATGGGATATAATTTCGCTCACTCTTTTCCTGGCAGGTAAAACCGGCAATGGCTCTGATCCCTAAAAACTACGCGCGGCTGGAAAGCGGCTACCGTGAAAAAGCATTAAAAATTTATCCATGGGTCTGTGGGCGCTGCTCACGGGAATTTGTCTATTCCAACCTTCGGGAACTGACGGTTCACCATATCGATCACGACCATACCAATAACCCGGAAGATGGCAGTAACTGGGAGCTGTTATGCCTGTTTTGCCACGATCATGAACACTCGAAGTACACCGAAGCGGATCAGTACGGCACCACCGTTGTCGCGGGAGAAGACGCGCAAAAAGATGTGGGTGTGGCCACTTTTAATCCGTTTGCTGATTTGAAAGCGATGATGAACAAGAAGAAATAATCTTCCAGGAATTTTCTCGCTCCGGCCAGCTCTGTTCACCCGTATACATAGACGTACCAGGTAATGACATAGATGGCCGTAATGATTACCCCGGCTACGCCGAGGAAGATCGCATCTCTCACCTCCACACTAGAATGTCCAGGTGATGGCGGCGGTGACAGCGCCTTCGTTACGTCGCGATACGATCGGGCTGTTATTTGCATGCTCCCCAAGCCAGGTGTAGTCGGCACTCAGTACCGTGCCCCAATGGGTATCGAACTGATGACTCCATGTCAGGCTGCTGTCTATACCGTAGAATCCACCGGGCGCTGAATAACGGCTATAACCGGAGCGCTGACTCTGCTGCTGACTGACGCCATACCAGGTATTGAGGTAACGGCTGTCGCCAAACAGGGATGCAGACTGAAAAGCAATCGTGTCCTGACTGGTTTGTAGAGGAAGCAGCGTAACAGAGGCCTGGTAGTTTACCCCCTGACTGTCCGTTACAGGCAGGGTCGCTTTGCCTTCCACACTCAGCCAGGAAGTGATTTGCCAGCCGACCGCCAGCCCGGTATTCAGGCTGGTATCGATCTCTCCCATCCCTTTCAGATTATTTGCTCCCTCGCGCCAGCTGGCGTTTTCGTCCGCCCTCCCCAGGTCGTAACCCAGCGTATGTTCAAGGTACACGCCGCTGTCATTTTGCAGGTCATATCCAATGCCTTTCTGCGCATCAATAAAGAATGCACCTTTGCGCCCCTGTAAAACAGGAACCCCTTGCCATACCTGCTTGTCAGAGCCTGAATAACGAGGCGCATAGCGTCCTCCTGCCCCAATCGTCAAATAGTCGGAAGACGTTTGTGCCTCATCGGCGTGTACGCCGGATGCTGCCGTCATCAGAAACGGAACGGTCATATACAGGGCTTTTTTTCTCGCTATCATACTGGTCTCCACTTTTACGTTGTGCGCAGTATGATTTGGCTAAATCAATGAATAGTCGGGATAGTGTTAAGAAACGGTCAAGGTGAACAGATGTTGTCCAGAAGAGTGCTGATTATTGAAGATGATGCCGATGCGGCTGGCGTACTTGAAGCTTATTTACGCCGTGAAAATTACGATGTGACCGTCACGGGGGACGGGCTGGCCGGGCTGGAGATGGCGCAACGCTGGAAACCCGATCTTGTCTTGCTGGATGTCATGCTTCCCGGACTCAACGGAACTGAGGTGCTGGCCAGCCTGCGTCGCAAAAGCGATGTGCCCGTTATCATGGTGACGGCTATGGGCGATACGCCCGATCGCATCGGCGCGTTGAGATACGGGGCTGATGACTATGTCGTTAAACCCTATCATCCGGGTGAAGTCGTGGCACGGGTGCAGGCGGTGCTGCGCCGGAGCAATAAAAACACGCGCGAAGAAGAGATCCTTCGCTGGCAGACGCTGGAGGTGGATGTCACGGCCATTGTGGCGAGCATCATCAATGATGACAATACGCCGCGGGTTCTGGATCTGACCCCAACGGAATTTTCGCTACTGACCACGCTGATGCGTTCACCTTCGCGTCCTTTTTCCCGTCAATATTTACTGGAGCACTGTTTGCCGGAAAGCGAGGCCCTGGAGCGGGTGGTGGATACCCATATTTATAACCTGCGTAAAAAACTCGAAGCCGCGGGTCTTTCCGGCGTGCTGGTTAACGTTCGCGGCGTGGGTTACAGGTTCAGACAGCCATGATAAAGACCCGTCATTCCTCCCTCTGGCGCTGGATTTGCGCGCGCATCCTGGCGCTGGCGATTGGCAGCGTGATCGTTATAGCAGCCTGTATGTGGCTGCGTTACGCCGTGCAGAACTACTGGATAATGGGCAAAATGCCCGCAGCGGTCCGGCAGGAGTTTCTCACGCTCAGCCAGAATCCGCAGTCAAACCCGGCCCGCTTTCACGATATTGTAGACAGCTGGTGGGGGCTCAGTTATTCCACCCCATCTATCGCCTCGGCTGACTGGGTCACCGTGGCTCTGCTGGTGCTGGTGATGATCCCCTTCATTGTGGTAATGGGACTTAAGCACGCGCGCCCTCTGGCGCTGCAGTTCAGCTGTCTTCGTGATGCGGCCAAAGATGTGGCCGATGGACAGTTTGGCCGACAGGCAGAGCTGGTGAGAGATGCGCCCGCAGAAATGATCAGTTTTGCGGCTGACTTTAATACCATGACCGGACAACTGGCTCGCTATGAAAAGGAGCTTCGCGCCTCGCACGTTGCCATGGCACATGAGCTGCGCTCTCCCCTGACGGCAGCCATTGGACGTTTGCAGGGTATGATGGACGGCGTGTTTGACGCCACCCCGGAGCAGTTGGGGATGGTGATGAAACAGCTCCAGCACCTCAACCGGCTGACCGATGAATTGCACCTTCTCTCTTTGGCTGATGCGGGAAATCTTGTGCTTGAAGACAGGCCATTCCGTCTGGATGAGCTGATTCAGGAGCGGGCAGACTGGATAACCCCGCAGGCCGATGCGCATAATTTTGCGATAACGTTGCGTAACCCGCGCGCATGCTCCTTCAGAGGCGATGCGTTCCGTATGGGACAGGTATTTACGATCCTCATGGAGAATTCACTCCGCTACGGACGCGAGGGAGGCCATCTGGAGGTGGCCCTGCATTATGCCCAGGGGCAGTACACCCTCGAATTCGCCGATGACGGTCCGGGTGTATCAAATCACTTTTTACCGGACATGTTTAAGCGATTTAGCCGCGAGGAACAATCACGCGCCCGGCACTCCGGTGGCAGCGGCCTCGGTTTATCAATTGCGCAGGCGATTTGTCAGGCGCATGGGGGAAGTATTAGCGCGTCATTACCAGAAACCGGAGGGCTTCTGGTGCGCATCCAACTGCCCTGGCGCGCTTGTGACGAGGAAAATTCCCGCTCTTGATAAACCCTTGACACAACATCGAATCTTTCTCGATGAACAGCCGATTAAATAACGCCATCCCTTTTCTGGAGCGGCGTTATGTCAGACGAATTCATTCTCTCCCTCCGCCACAGCCTGCATCATGTATACAGCGTGGCGCGCACCCTTTCCTGGCTACACTTTATTCCCCTGGTGATACTTGCCCTGGCTATCTTCCCGCTAACCGGTTGCGGCGATAAACACGAAAACACGCCGCCCCCCGTGCGGGCGGTACGCTACAGTGTGGTGGGTTCAGCGAAAACGCTGCCAGCACTGGAAAGAACCGGTGAGATCCATGCCCATGATGAGACGACGCTGAGTTTCCGTACCGGGGGCAGGATCCTCACGCGCGTCGTCGATATTGGCGATCGGGTTACCGCCGGGCAACTGCTGGCGACCCTCGACAATACCACCGGACAAAATCAGCTCGACGCGGCCACCGCTGACTATGAGGGTGCCAAAGCCTCAGCGCAGATTGCCGCGCTCAACGTCAACAGAATGCAAACGCTGATGTCCACCGGCGCTATAGCCCGCACACAACTCGACACAGCCCGTGCAGACTGGCTTGTCGCCAGCGCGCGTCTGAAAAGTAGCGAGGCGGCACTGCGCAACGCCCGGGAAAGCCTGGGCTGGACCCGCCTTCTCTCGCCGAAGGAAGGCATCATTACCGCGGTCAGCGCCTCTGCGGGCCAGATTGTCAGCGCAGGCCAGTCGGTGCTGACGCTGGCGACCGGTGAAGCCCGCGATGTGGTGTTTGATGTTGCCGCGCCTGATGAGATCCCCTCACCAGATAAGGCTGATTTCCGCGTCGCCTTGCTCAGCGACCCGACGGTCAATGCTTCAGCTCTGTTACGCGATATCACGCCTCAGGCCGATCCCCTGACCCGTACCTGGCGGGTCAGAGCCACCCTGAACAACTCGCCCGCCGCCATGGCACTGGGTGCCAGCGTCACCGTAACCCTGCCCTCCAGTGCCGCGTGCGGTTACGTCCTTCCTGCGTCGGCACTGAGTCGTTACGCAGACAAGCCCGCTGTGTTTGTAATCAACCGGCAATCTCAGGCGCAACTGCGCGTGGTTGTGCCTGCACGTTACACGGCCTCCTCCGTCATCATCGCCTCCGGTCTTGCGCACGGTGACAGGGTGATTACGGCTGGCGTGAGCAAATTACGCTCAGGAGAACAGGTGATTGCCGGGGAGGAGCAGCCATGAACATGAGAAGCACAAAAGAGACATTTAACCTCTCCGCCTGGGCGCTTAAAAATCAGCAGATGGTCAGTTTCTTTATGCTGCTGGTGATGGCGATGGGCGTGTTCTGTTACGAGCGCCTGCCGCGCAACGAAGATCCGGCGTTTACCATCAAAACGGCCGTGGTCTCCGCGCAGTGGCCGGGGGCATCGGTAGCGGACACGACTCGTCTGCTGACGGATACGCTTGAGAAAAAGTTACAGGAGATCCCCTGGCTTGATTATATCGAAAGCGAAACCCGGGCAGGACGCACCGTTATTCATATCAACCTGCGCGATGATACGCCGCCGCAAACGGTGCCGGATATCTGGTACCAGGTGCGGAAGAAAATGCAGGATATCGCTCCGTCTCTGCCAGAAGGCGCTCAGGGCCCTGATGTCAATGACGAATTTGACGACACGTTCGGCACAATTTATGGCTTCATCCCCGAAGGCTATACCCTGCGGGAGGTTCGGGATCGGGTGGAGACACTGCGTCGGGAGCTGATGTCCCTGCCGGATATCGGCAAAACCACCCTGCTGGGTGAACAGCAGGAACAGATGGTTCTGGCCTTTTCCCCGGCCCGTCTGGCGGGGATGGGTCTGGATATTCAGCAGGTGGCGGAGGCGCTCAGGGCACAGAATGCAGTCGTCCCGGCGGGCATCATACGCACGGGGCAGGAGAACATCGCACTCCACGTCAGCGGTGCGCTCACCTCAGAGGAGAGTTTACGCGCGGTCACGCTGCATATTAACAATCGTTATATCCCCCTGACTGACATTGCCACCCTCACCCGGAAAAGCGCCGAACCGCCCTCACCGGCGTTCCGGGTTAACGGAAAACCGGCTATCGGGCTGGCGATTTCAATGGCGCCGACAGGCAATATGCTGCGCTTTGGCGCCGCGTTGAATCAAAGAGTGGCCGCCCTCAGCGCCGGGCTGCCGCACGGTATCGAGATGGTGAAGGTCGCCGATCAATCCGCGGTAGTCAGCGACGCGGTGAGTGGTTTTATCAGGGTTCTTATTGAAGCGGTGGTTATCGTCCTGGCCGTTTCATTTGTCTCTCTGGGGCTACGGGCGGGGCTGGTTGTGGCTGCGGCAATCCCGTTGGTTCTGGCCATGACCTTCGCCGGAATGATGCTGGCCGGGATTGGCCTGCAGCGCATCTCGCTCGGGGCACTGATTATTGCGCTGGGTCTGCTGGTGGATGACGCCATGATCACCGTGGAAACCATGGTTTCTCGTCTGGAGGCTGGCGATTCCCGTCGGCAAGCGGCAACCCGGGCGTTCACAACGACGGCATTCCCGATGCTCACCGGCACACTGGTGATGATCGCCGGATTTATTCCGGTCGGCTTTGCGGCATCCAGCGCGGGTGAATACTGCTTTTCTCTGTTTGCGGTCGTGCTGATTGCCCTGCTGTGTTCATGGGTGGTCGCGATCCTGTTTTCACCGCTGACCGGAACATGGCTGCTGCCGGAGAACGTCAGGCATCATGCCTCCGGCCCGGGGCGGCTCGCACGCGGGTATCACTGGCTGCTGCGTAAGGTATTGCGCCACCGACTCACCACCGTGCTTTGTGCCCTTGCCGCACTGGGTTTGTCCCTGTACGGGACGACGTTTATGCAAGGCGAGTTTTTTCCCGCTTCCGACAGACCAGAGCTGCTGGTGAGCCTGACGCTTCCGGCCAACGCCTCACAGCCGGAAACGCAAAGAGAGGCCGAAAAGCTGGAGAAGGCGCTGGCAGGCAATAGCAATATCGATCATTACTCAACATACGTGGGATCGGGCGCCATCCGTTTTTATCTGCCAATGGATGTGCTGCTGGAGAATGAAAACAGTGCCCAGTTGGTGGTGGTCGCGAAAAACCTCGCCGCCCGCGACCGTCTGCACGCACAGCTGAACAAGATACTGGCGACGCAATTTAGCGACATCATCACACGCGTATCGCCCCTGGAGCTCGGCCCCCCGGTCGGCTGGCCAATCAAATACCGGGTTAGCGGGCCGGACTATGTGAAGGTTCGGGCGCTGGCGAATCACCTGACGGAAGTGATTGGCCAGTCACCGCTCTCACGTGAAGTCAACCAGACCGCCGGTGAACCGGAGAGAGTGATTACCCTTGAGGTGAATCAGACGGCGGCCCGGGCTGCGGGCGTGTCGTCAGAAAGTCTGGCCCGGACGCTGAATACGGTCTGGTCCGGCAGCGTCGTGACCTCAATACGGGATAATGACCGGCTGGTGGATGTGGTGCTCCGCGCCAGAGACAGTGAACGTCTTAATCTGGCCACACTGTCGTCACTGACCGTTGAGGGGAACGATGGCAAAAAAATTCCGCTCAGTGCTGTCGCAACGCCGGTCTGGGGTGTGGACGATCCGGTTGTCTGGCGTCGTCAGCGCCTGCCGTTTATCACCGTGCAAACTGACCTTGCGCCGGGGCTCAGAGCCGAGGTCGTCTCCGCCGCGCTGCGCCCGGCAGTGGATAAACTGCGTGCCCGTTTGCCTGCGGGCTACAGTATTGAGGAAGGCGGCGCGGTTGCGGAGTCTGATAAAGGAAACCGCTCTGTCTTTACCGTTCTTCCGGTGACGCTGGTCATTATGTTGTTATTGCTGATGCTTCAGCTACGACGCTATTCCCGGATGTTTCTGGCCCTGTTCATGGCCCCGTTTGGCTTACCGGGCATCGTTCTGGCGATGCTGCCGGGTGGAACACCGATGGGGTTCGTCGCCCTGCTGGGCGTGATCGCGCTGGCGGGCATGATCATTCGTAACGCGGTGATCCTGATCGGCGAAGCTGACAGCAATCTGGCTCAGGGGATGACGAACGATGCCGCCATTATCGCAGCCGCAGAGCACCGGGCCAGACCTATCTGTCTGACCGCCTGTGCCGCCATTCTGGGCATGATCCCCATCTCGCACCAGGTATTCTGGGGACCTATGGCGTATGCCATTATCGGGGGGTTGCTGGTCGCGACGCTGGTCACACTCACGGTACTGCCCGCGTCGTTCAGTCTGTTATTACAGTGGGGGGACGGTTTACGCAACCGGCACAGCGTATAAAACACGGTCTGTGCTGAAAGCGAAATTGTCCCCCGATCCGTTACGCGGCCGTCAGCGCAAAATGGGTTCTCAGGACCTCAGCAATATCCTCTTCCGCCAGTTGCTGTGTCTTTGTGCCATTTGCGGTGATGGTCTTCAGCATATTGCCCAGCAGGATCTGGCGTCCTCCTTCGTTGCCAGGAGGCCGAAGGTCTGATCAATGCGCTGTCAGAGCGTCGATGCGTTAATGGTTAGTCACTGGCTGGATCGTCTCTGAATGCCGCATGGTGGCATTCAGAAATTGAAAACGGAAAGATCTTTAATATCGGCGTGTGGATTGGCGTTTTTTACCGCTATCAAAAAAGCAGAGAAATTATGATTGAACATCGTTACGTTCGGGTAAAACTGCACCTGTTTTTCCCTTCCGTTTTCAACATAGCTTACTGACCAGATCCGACGATTATTGACCATCGTCGATCCCGGCTTAATGTTTACTATCCTGGCCAGTTCAACCTGAGTGGTTCTATCCTTCTGAATTTCATAAAAATATCGCTCATCATAAAAATAAACCTTGCGGGAAAAACAATCAAAAAACCACGGGTTAGTGGATATTTTCTTCTTGCCCTGGGCATCTGAAACGATGCGTTTTGGCTGGCGAAATGACCTCACGCCATTCCTTATCACCAGATATAACCCAATAACCGGCAGAGCCATTAATAAAACGCTGATTGCTTCCCGCATATTCACCAATCCCGTTGATCACAGTCATGAGCGAGTATAACGGGTTCGTTCCTGAGAACAACATCCCCCCTGTCAGGGAATAATGCGTGCCGCCCTGAGCTGTGCGAACAGGCTGAAAAACATCTCGTCGGTGGCCCGCATGGAGGTGAATCCGGCCCGACGCAGCTTGCTGCCATCGCCAAACATATCGTAATCCCAGCTAAACACGAAGTCGGCAAACTGTCCGTCGTTCAGCTGCAAAATATCGCTTTCCACCAGCCCGCGAGCTGCGGCGAGTTCATGCCATACCGTGCGGTAGTCCGCAAACAACTGCTGAAATGAGAGCCGGACCGGGGGGGCAAACTCCAGTCCAAACCAGTGTGCAATGCGTGGCCACAGCTCGCTCCAGCGCCAGATGTCACCGTTATTCACATTGAATGCCTGGTTCTCTGCTACCGGCGACGTGGCGGCCCACACGGTCGCCTCTGCCAGCAATTCGCCGTCTGTATGATCAACAATGCTGTGCCAGGTCTGTTCGGCGCCGGGAAAACGCAGCGGTAAATTCAGCGCCTTACACAGCGATGCGTACAGCGCGATGCTCAGGGCAAGATTCATGGCGTTACCCGGCACCGTGCTGCCCACCACGCCCGGCCGGATGGCGCTCCAGTGCCACGCTTTTCCCCGTTGAAAATCGCTAAGCCACCTGAGCTGGGCCGCGTTAAACTCCGCGCCCGGTACGCCGGGATCGCTTTCACGTGCCGGGGTTTTGAACGGGCCAAGATGCGCGCCGTAGACTTTGTAGCCCTGCATCAGGCTGACCGTCTCAAGGGGCGCCGTGTTTTCGAGGTTACTGACCAGATGGCGCAGCATGGTGACGTTCGGTTCAACCATCTCTGTCCAGTTCGCGGCATTGACCCAGGCGCTGTAAAACACATGAGTGATCCCGCTGAGCGATGACAGTGCCCGCGCGCTATCCTGTGCATCCAGTAAATCAACATTAACCATCGCAATACCTTCAGGGTGAGATACCGCCTGGCGGCTCAGGCCAATAACCTCCCACTGATGGCGCAAAAGCGTTTTGACCAGCTGGTTGCCAACAATCCCGCTGGCGCCAGCGACCAGCGCGACCCTGTGTTGCTGCGTCTTATTCATGGTGTTTCTCCGAAAGGGGTGACAGACACAGTGTGATCTATTATTTTTTTCTGATATATCCCCCAAATCCGATGGCATTTATAAGCAGAATCACGAAATGAATAACAAGCTCAACGCCATTTCCACCTTTCTGCGCGTCGCCGAAGCGGGCTCCTTTTCCGCTGCCGCCCGCCTGGCCGGGATCAAGCAGTCCGCCGTCAGCCAGCAGATCGCCGCCCTTGAGGAAGAGCTCGGTGTGGTATTGCTGCATCGTACAACGCGCAGGATGAAGCTCACCGCGCAGGGTGAGCGTTACCGGCGGGATATGCAGCTTGTGCTGGAGGCCATGCAGGAAGCAGAGCGACGCCTGAACCCGGTTGAGCATCAATATCAGGGGGCCGTACATGTGCAGTTGCCGAGCGGCCTGGGCCAGCTCGTGTTGCCGCGCCTGCTGACGCTACAGCGCATGAATCCTGAATTACATCTGCAGGTTTCGCTTGATGACCGCATCGCCGATCTGGTCACCGAAGGGGTGGATGTGGCGCTTCGGCTGAGCGCGGAGCCTCCGCAAACCCATGCCGCACGCGTACTGGCACGCATTGAAACGCCGCTCTTTGCCGCCCCGTCATTCCCGCCGGTAGAGTCCGTGTACGCGCTGGCGGCGCTTCCCCACGTGCGATTCAGCGGCATCCCGCTGGACGCTCCCTTACGCCTGGTTTCTGATGACGAAACGATTGATATTGCAGTGAATACCGTTTTCCGAGCCAATACCAGCGACGCCCTGTTACAGGCGCTGGAGGCAGGCATGGGTATTGGCGGTATGCAACTACCGCTCGCGGCACGGGCGTTGCAAACCGGCACGCTGGTGCAGGTACTCCCCGCGTGGCGGTTACCCGACCGCTTTCTCTATGCGGTTTATCCGGACGCTCGCTTTATTCCACACAGGGTCAGAAGCGTTGTGGGGGTTATAGAACAGCTACTGCCTGAAATAATTAAGAAAAATTAAACATTCCAGAATGCATACTCGCCAGCGCGCCTTGTTGAACTAAAAATTTTCGACTTTCAACGAGTTCCGGAAAATTCCCCTCCCGTCTCTTGATCGTTCTGGTTAATCATGAATACTGTATATAAACACAGTAATATGAGTTAACCATTATGCAGTTGATCTCTCCTTTGGGGCCTGATGCCACGTTATTGCTTCCGTTGTTTATGGAGCGGGTGCCCTGTGGCTTCCCCAGCCCTGCTCAGGATTATGTCGAGGATAGCCTTGATCTGAACAAGCTGGTGATCAAACACCCCAGCGCGACCTATTTTGTCAGGGTGAGCGGTGATTCGATGATCGGCGCAGGCATCAGCCATGGTGACCTGCTGGTGGTTGACCGTTCGTTAAACGCCGTTCATGGCGATATTGTGATTGCGGCGGTCGCGGGCGAATTTACCGTGAAGGAGCTGCAAACGCATCCGCGTCTTCAGCTCATCCCCCATAATCCTGACTACGCACCGGTCGTTTTTGCCGCAGAAGACGAGCTGGAGATCTTCGGCGTTGTGACGTTTACCCTGAAAGCTAACCGCCATGTTCGCGCTCGTTGACGTAAACAGTTTTTACACCTCCTGCGAGACGGCGTTTCGGCCCGACCTTAAGGGGAAACCCGTGGTGGTCGTTTCAAACAACGACGGCTGTATCATTTCACGTTCAGCAGAAGCAAAAGCATTGGGGATCGGCATGGCCGGTCCCTACTTCAAGCTGAAGGATGAGCTGAGACGCCAGAAGGTACACGTCTTTAGCTCCAATTATGCGCTGTATGCGGATATGAGCCGCCGGGTGATGACCATTCTCGAAGAGATGGCCCCGAGAGTGGAGATCTACTCGATTGATGAAGCCTTTCTGGATCTGACGGGCGTCAGCCAGTGTATGTCTCTGGAGGCGTTCGGTCAGGCTATCCGCCAGCGCCTGTACAAAGAGACCGGCCTGCTGGTCGGGGTCGGTATCGCGCCCACCAAAACCTTAGCCAAGCTGGCTAACCATGCCGCCAAAACCTGGAAGAAAACCAACGGTGTGGTGGATTTATCGAATATCGATCGTCAGCGTAAACTGCTGTCACTGGTACCGGTCAGCGAAGTGTGGGGCGTCGGGCGCAGGATCAGCAAAAAACTGAATCTGATGGGGATTGAGACTGCCCTGCATCTGGCGGAATGTTCAAGCTGGGTGATCCGTAAACACTTTAATGTCGTGCTGGAAAGAACCGCCCGCGAGTTACGCGGTGAACCGTGTCTGGCGCTGGAAGAGTTTTCGCCAACAAAGCAACAAATCATCTGCAGCCGCTCCTTCGGCAGCCGTATCACCCGGTATGACGATATGCACCAGGCGATCTGCGCCTATGGCGAACGCGCCGCCGAGAAGCTGCGCGAAGAGAAACAGTTTTGCTGCTATATCAGCGTCTTTATTCGCACCAGCCCGCATGCAGAGGACGAGGTTTTTTATGGTAACCAGGCCTCCGGCAAGCTGACGATCCCCACCAACGATACGCGGGATATTATCAGGGTAGCTATCGAGTCATTAAACCGAATCTGGAAAGAGGGACATCGCTATATGAAAGCGGGCGTCATGCTCAGTGACTTTTTCAGTCAGGGCGTGGCGCAGCTTAGCCTGTTCGATGAACACCCACCGCGGCCAGACAGTACAGCCCTGATGCAGGTTATCGACCGCCTTAACCGTTCAGGCCGGGGGTCTGTGTGGTTTGCGGGCCAGGGGGCGGTGAAATCCTGGGCGATGAAGCGGGATATGCTGTCGCCCTGCTACACCACGCGCTATTCCGATTTGCCGATCGTTAAATAACAAAGCCCGGATCCCTCCGGGCTCTGTTTATACGTGATTACACCAGCGCATTCAGCGTAGCCAGCGCGTCAGACGGTAACACCAGCTCCCCTGCCGCGAGGTTTTGCCGCAGATGCGCCACGGAAGAGGTTCCCGGGATCAGCAGAATGTTCGGAGAACGCTGCAGCAGCCAGGCCAGCGCAACCTGCATCGGTGTCGCCCCCAGGTCGTCCGCCACCGCCTGCAGCCCGGAAGATTGCAGCGGCGTAAAACCGCCCAGCGGGAAGAACGGCACATAAGCAATCCCCTGCTGCGCAAGCGAATCCACCAGCGCATCGTCACTACGGTTCACGATGTTGTACATGTTTTGCACACACACCACGGGCACCATCTTCTGCGCCTCGGCAACCTGCGTGGCGGTGACATTGCTCAGACCAATATGTCGCACCAGCCCTTGCTGCTGTAGCTCTGCCAGGGTGGACAGCGGTTCAGCGATCGAGCCTTCCGCCGGTCCGTGTGCGCTAAACATAATCCGCAGGTTCACCACGTCCAGCACATCCAGCTGCAGATTGCGCAGGTTGTCGTGTACCGCCTGGGTCAGCTCCTGGGCGGAAAAGGCCGGCAACCAGGCGCCTTTATCATCGCGTCGCGCACCGATTTTGGTGACGAGGGTAAGATCGTCCCGGTACGGATGCAGCGCCTCGCGGATCAGCTGGTTAGTCACATGCGGACCATAAAAATCGCTGGTATCGATATGATTCACGCCCGCCGCCACGGCTTCCCGGAGCACCTCCAGCGCGGCATTTTTGTCCTTCGGTGGCCCAAAAACGCCCGGCCCGGCCAGCTGCATTGCGCCGTAACCCAGCCGTTTAACCGTGCGTGTGCCCAGCGCGTATGTCCCGCTTTTATCGATGCTGCTCATGTTCACCTTCCTCATAAAAAAGATCCGGATTTACAACAGGTTCCCGACCAGAACCCATAGTTAAGCGCGAGTTAAATTAAAGTTTAAATTTTAGACGACGATAGTATTTGTGTACCCCTGCACTTTCTTACGGACGACCGCTATGCTGAAAAATCTGCACGTGATTACCGGTATTATCTTTGCTCTCACCATATTCTGCCTGCTACAAGTTGTCACGGGAGGGTTGTTCTACTCTGCCGTCAGCAACGATCGCCATAACTTCCAGAACTCCGGGGTGCTTAATGCCCAGCAGGAGAGCCTGAGCGACAGCGTTAACACCCTCATCAAAACGCGCGTTACCGTGACGCGCGTGGCCATCCGCTATCTGAAAAATCAGCGCGATCCGGCGTCCCTTGAGGCGATCAACAAACTGCTTGGCACCGCGGGTAACTCTCTGGCTAAAGCAGAAGCCTATAACAAACAGTGGCAGGCCCTGCCGCAGGTTAACGGCCAGAGTGCGGCGCTAACCGACGAGATGCTGAAATCCTGGAACCAGATGCACGAAGTGATGCGTCTGTCGATTGAGTATCTGCGTGCCGACAACTATCAGGCCTATGGCGATCTGGATGCGCAGCAGGCACAGGACGATATGGAAGCGGTCTATAACCGCTGGCGTGCTGAAAACAACACGCTGCTGAAAGCCGCGGCCGAAGAGAACCAGAGCAGCTTTACCCAGATGCAATGGACGCTGGCGGCTATATTCCTGGCCGTTATCGCCGTGCTGGTGGTGATCTGGCAGGGGTTACAGCACCTGCTGTTAAAACCGCTGCAAACCATTATGAACCATATTCGTACCATTGCGGCGGGCGACCTGACGCAGGATATTACCCTCTCTGGCCGCAATGAGATGGGCCAGCTGGCGGCCGGTCTGCATGAGATGCAGCAATCTCTGGTCACCACGGTCAGCGCCGTACGCGGCAGTACCGACTCCATCTACACCGGCGCAGGCGAAATTGCCGCCGGGAGCAACGATCTTTCCGCCCGTACGGAAGAACAGGCCGCCTCGCTGGAAGAGACCGCGGCCAGCATGGAAGAGCTGACCGCCACGGTGAAACAGAACTCCGACAACGCCCGTCAGGCGACCCTGCTGGCGAAGAACGCGTCTGAGACCGCGGCGCGCGGCGGTCATGTGGTGGATAACGTTGTCCGCACGATGACGGAAATTGCCGACAGTTCGCAGCAAATTGCCCACATCACCGGCGTGATTGACAGCATTGCCTTCCAGACCAACATTCTGGCGCTGAATGCCGCGGTAGAAGCCGCACGCGCCGGGGAACAGGGCCGTGGCTTTGCGGTGGTTGCCGGGGAAGTACGTACCCTGGCGAGCCGCAGCGCGCAGGCGGCAAAAGAGATCAAGGGCCTTATCGAGAACTCTGTCAGCCGCGTGAATACCGGCTCTGAGCAGGTCAGCGAAGCCGGTGCAACGATGAAGGAAATTGTGGCGGCGGTCACCCGCGTGACCGATATCATGGGCGAGATTTCATCTGCGTCCGATGAGCAGAGTCGCGGTATTGAACAGGTGAGCCTGGCCGTTTCGCAGATGGACAGCGTCACCCAGCAAAACGCCGCGCTGGTGCAGCAGTCCGCCACGGCGGCAGCGGCGCTGGAAGATCAGTCCGAACAGCTGCGCCAGGCGGTGGCGGCATTTCGTCTGAACGGTAAACAACAGGCCACGGCGCCCCGTACAACGCATGTGAAAACACCACAGCTGTTGCGCCCGGCCACGGCAGGCACCGCCACCGACAGCAACTGGGAAACCTTCTGAGTTCAGCGCGGGCGAGCACCTCGCCCGCGCTAATCCCGTTAACGGCTGCGCTTGGCGTGCCGTTCCCAGTTCTCCTGTTTCGCGTCGTTGGATTTTCGCAGTGAAACATAACAGGCCCCGCTGCCGCCGTGATGCGGCAGCGCCACGCAGAAGGCCTGTACTTCCTCAAACTCTGTTAACCAGCGCGCCAGATAGCTACGTATCACGTTAGGATGAGCATTCTGTTCGCGCCCTTTTCCATGAATGATAATCAGATTGCGTAATCCGTCGCGTCCGGCCTGGCGAATAAAGGCGTACAGCATCTGGCGGCAACGCTCGGCGGGCTGACGTAACAGGTTCAGGCTGGCCTCGCGGGAGTATTTCCCCGAGCGCAGCTTATCCATTACGCCCTGTTGTATCCCTTCACGCTGAAATGCCAGCGGCTCATCCAGGGGCAGAAGTTCCAGAAAGCCCAGGGTGAGGAAGTTATCCAGTTGCTCGGTATCAATCTCCTGGCGCGCCCGCGTGTTGCGGCTCGGCTGCCAGTGAATATCTGCGCAGCGCTTCAGGGGCTGGACATCCTCCATGGCGTCAAGAAACAGTGATTTGTCGTCAGGGTTCATGGAAATCCTCCGGCTACATCTGAGCCTGTACTATACCTTCGCGGGGGGTGTGCCTCAACAGCCGTTCCCCCGGGCAGGGTGGCGCTGAAAGCAAGCTGATGAATATCAATCGACAGCCGGGGAAAAATTAAACACCACTTAACGCAAACTTCAGCGTAAATAAAACACGCAATTTGGCTTAAACATCCATAAAATCAAACACTCAACCGCCTTTCATTTTGAGAGAAAGCTGTTATAACTTAATTAACCTGCCTCATGGATATAACATCCAGGATATGCGAAGGGATGCACTGCTGTGTGTACTGAAGGGTCTGTCTGATGTCGGACAGGCCCTGTTTTTTATGGATGATGTTTCACGCAGAGACGATTGCCCGCGCCTCGCGTCTGAATTGCGTAATTAACGACTCCGTAAGCGGGGTCTGGCGCGAATCCCGACGCTGAATTAAATAATACGTCGCTTTTGGAAGTGATTCGACAACCGGCAGCATAACCAGACGCCCCGCCAACAGGGGGTCACAACCCAGCTCCTGCGGCAATATGCTTAAAAAATCGCTTTGTGCGACAAGGCTGATACACGACGAAAATGTTTCGCAGACCACGCCAATGCGGGGTATTTGCGAGCGATGGCTAAATACATCCTCTAACTGCTTATAATAACTTCCCCGGGGCGTTGGCATGGTCCAGTTATAATGCAGCAGATCGTTAATGGAGGTTGCTCCCGTCGCCGGATGTCCCTCCCGGCAAAATACGGCAAACGGTTTTTCTAATAGCTTTTCAAACGTAAATTCATGATCGTAAGGCCCCTGATAATAGGTATTGATGGTGAAGTCCAGTTCGCCCTGGCGTAATTCATTGATCATCGATACCAGCTGCCCTTCCATAATTCGCACCTTAACCTGCGGATGCTGCGCATGAAAGCGGGTGATAACCGCAGGCATAAGGCTTCGCGAAATACTCGCCCCCATCCCGATATTGATCTGCCCGGCCAGCTCGCCCTGCCGCTGGCGAATGTCATCCTGCGCCGCGCGCAGCTCTTCCAGAATCAGCCTGGCGCGCTGATAGAAGCCTTCGCCACACTCGGTTAACGCCACGCCTTTGCTTCGGCGCACAAAGAGCTGCGCCGCCATGCCCTCTTCCAGCTCTTTGATCGATTTGGTCAACGCCGGTTGCGAAAGATTCAGCGTCCTGCTGGCGCCGCGAATGCTGCCCTGACGCGCCACTTCAACGAACGCCCGAATTTGATGAAATTTAATCTGAAATGACATAGCCCGACCGATAACCGTTGTTTATCAGAGTAAAGAAACTGTCATCTACTTTAATGGAAAGGGATGTGCGAGGGTAATTCCTGAACGGTTAAAACTGTGAAAAATCGGTTAGTGATAAGTAAAAACTATCACAGCGTGAAGCAGTTCACATATTTTAATGATGACAGGAACAGATATGGACTCACTGGCACAGTACATCCAAACCTTAGCCCCGCAACTGAGCGCATGGCGTCGCGATTTTCACCATTTTGCCGAATCCGGCTGGGTGGAATTTCGGACTGCCGCGAAGGTCGCGGAGATCCTGGATAGCCTGGGTTATGACCTGGCGATGGGCCGCGACGTGGTGGATGCCGAAAGCCGTATGGGGTTGCCGGATAACGCCACCCTGACGCGAGAATTTGCCCGCGCCCGTGCGCAGGGCGCGCCCGAAAAATGGCTCGCGCCGTTTGAAGGCGGCTTCACCGGCCTGGTTGCCACGCTTAACACCGGCCGTCCCGGCCCGACGCTGGCGTTTCGCGTGGACATGGACGCTCTCGACCTGAGCGAAGCGCTCGACGACAGCCACCGCCCGTTCCGCGACGGCTTTGCCTCCTGCAATCCGGGCATGATGCACGCCTGCGCGCACGACGGCCATACCACGATTGGCCTTGGGCTGGCGCACGTGCTCATGCACAACAAAGCGCAGCTGAACGGCACCATCAGGCTGATCTTCCAGCCTGCCGAAGAAGGCACTCGCGGCGCACGCGCCATGGTGGCCGCCGGGGCACTGGACGGGGTGGACTATTTCACCGCCATTCACATTGGTACCGGGGTGCCTGCCGGGACGGTGATCTGCGGCAGCGATAACTTTATGGCGACAACCAAGTTTGACGCGACGTTTACCGGCGTTGCCGCACACGCAGGCGGTAAACCGGAAGAAGGCCGTAACGCCCTGCTCGCCGCCGCCCAGGCCGCGCTCGCGCTGCACAGCATTGCGCCACACAGCGAAGGGGCTTCCCGGGTGAATGTGGGAGTGATGCAGGCCGGCAGCGGACGCAACGTGGTACCCGCCCATGCCCTGCTTAAGGTCGAAACCCGCGGCGAGAGCGAGGCGATCAATCAGTATGTGTTCGAACGTGCGCAATCCGTCATTACCGGTGCCGCCGCGCTGTACGGCGTGACGGCTGAGATGCGCCTGATGGGGGCTGCCACCGCCAGCGCTCCGACACCTGCCTGGGTGGATTATCTGCGCCAGCAGGCAAGCCAGGTGCCCGGTGTGGAACAGGCCATTGATAAGGTTAAAGCCCCGGCCGGTTCTGAAGACGCCACGCTGATGATGGCCCGGGTGCAAGAAAACGGTGGCATGGCCTCCTACATGGTATTTGGCACCGATTTGAGCGCCGGACATCACAATGAAAAATTCGACTTTGATGAGCGCGTCATGACCGTCGCTATCGAAACGCTGGCGCGCACTGCGCTGAATTTCCCCTGGACGCGAGGTGTGTAATGCAGGAGAACTACGCTTTTATTGCCGATGCAATCGACACGCGATGTCAGACGTTCACCGACATTGCCGACGAAATCTGGGATCACCCGGAAACCCGCTTTGAAGAGTTCTGGTCCGCAGAGCGGCTGGCCAGCGCGCTGGAAGCGGAAGGCTTCACCCTGACCCGTGAGGCCGGCGGCATTCCGAATGCCTTTATCGCCAGCTTCGGTAGCGGTAAACCGGTGATTGCCCTGCTCGGCGAATATGACGCGCTGGCCGGATTAAGCCAGCAGGCACACTGCGCGACGGCACACGCCACCACGCCCGGTGCTAACGGCCATGGCTGCGGGCATAACCTGCTCGGCACCGCGGCGTTTGCAGGTGCCGTTGCGGTGAAAAGCTGGCTGGAGCAGCACGGCGGGAGTGGAACCGTGCGTTTTTACGGTTGTCCCGGCGAAGAAGGCGGTTCCGGTAAAACGTTTATGGTCCGTGAGGGCTTGTTTGACGACGTTGACGCCGCGGTCACCTGGCACCCGGAAGCGTTTGCCGGCATGTTTAACGTCAGTACGCTGGCCAATATCCAGGCCGCCTGGCGCTTTAAGGGCGTGGCGGCGCATGCGGCAAACTCGCCGCATCTGGGGCGCAGCGCGCTGGATGCGGTGACGCTGATGACCACCGGCACCAACTTCCTCAACGAACATATCATCGAGAAAGCACGCGTCCATTACGCCATAACCGATACCGGCGGCATCTCCCCCAACGTGGTGCAGGCGCAGGCCGAAGTGCTGTACCTGATCCGCGCCCCGGAGATGGCCGACGCGCAGCAAATCTACGCGCGCATTGAGAAGATCGCTCAGGGTGCGGCGTTGATGACCGAAACTACCGTCGAGTGTCGCTTTGATAAAGCCTGCTCCAGCTACCTGCCAAACCGCACGCTCGAAGCGGCGATGTATCGCGCCCTGCAACATTACGGCACGCCAGCCTGGACGGAGGAGGAACGCGCCTTTGCCCGGGAGATCCGCGCCACCCTGACGGCAAACGATCTGCAAAACAGCCTCAGAAACATTGCTGCAACCGGGGGGAACGAAGGTAAAGCCTTTGCCCGCCGCCACCAGGAGACCCTGCTGGTGGACGAGGTCGCGCCTTACGCCATCACCGATAACGTGCTGGCAGGCTCCACGGACGTGGGTGACGTTAGCTGGAAAATGCCCGTCGCCCAGTGTTTCAGCCCCTGCTTTACCGTCGGCACGCCGCTGCACACCTGGCAACTGGTGGCTCAGGGGCGAACGTCCATTGCCCATAAAGGCATGCTGCTGGCCGGGAAAGTGATGGGTGCCACCGCGCTACATCTGCTGCAGGACGCAGACCTGCTGAAAAAATGTCGTGAAGAGTTCGAACAACAAATACAAGAAAAACCGTACGTGTGTCCGATCCCTGCGGGCGTGACACCGTCACCTTTAAAATAAAAAACACAATACAACACAACAACACAACAGTCCCGAGGAACGCCCATGAGTATGTCATCCATACCTTCGCATTCCCCATCCGGTAAGCTCTATGGCTGGGTTGAAAGGATCGGCAATAAAGTGCCACACCCTTTCCTGCTTTTTATCTGGTTGATCGTGGTTTTGATGGTGGCGACAGCCGTGCTGTCCGCCTTAGGGGTGAGCGTGCGCAGCCCGGCCGATGGCAGCATGGTAAGCGTAAAGAACCTGCTGAGCATTGAAGGGTTGCACTGGTTTTTACCGAATGTGATTAAAAACTTCAGCGGTTTTGCGCCGCTGGGCGCCATTCTGGCGCTGGTGCTGGGGGCCGGACTGGCTGAGCGCGTTGGCCTGCTCTCCGCGCTGATGGTGAAAATGGCTTCTCACGTCAGCGCACGCTACGCCAGCTATATGGTGCTGTTTATCGCGTTTTTCAGCCACATCTCTTCTGATGCCTGCTGGTAATCATGCCGCCGATGGGGGCGCTGATCTTCCTTGCCGTCGGGCGTCACCCCGTGGCGGGTCTGTTGTCGGCAATTGCCGGTGTGGGATGCGGTTTCACTGCCAATCTGCTGATCGTCACCACCGATGTCCTGCTTTCGGGGATTAGCACCGAGGCGGCGAAAACAATCGATGCGGCCATGCACGTCAGCGTGATCGACAACTGGTACTTTATGGCCAGTTCGGTCATCGTCCTGACGCTTGTTGGCGGGCTGATTACCGATAAGATCATCGAGCCGCGGTTAGGGAAATGGGAAGGCCGTAGTGACGAAAAGCTGGAAACGCTGAGCAAAGAGCAACGCTTTGGCCTGCGTATCGCCGGGATAGTCTCGCTGGTATTTATCGCGATGGTGGCGCTGATGGTGGTGCCGGAGAACGGTATCCTGCGCGACCCGGTGAAACATACCGTCCTGCCCTCGCCGTTTATACAGGGCATTGTGCCGCTGATCATCCTGTTTTTCTTTGTCGTCTCGCTCGCGTATGGCATCGCCACTGGCAAAATCCGCCGCCAGGCCGATCTGCCGCAGCTGATGATTGAGCCGATGAAGGAGATGGCGGGCTTTATCGTGATGGTCTTCCCGCTGGCCCAGTTCGTCGCCATGTTTAACTGGAGCAACATGGGCAAATTTATGGCCGTTGGCCTGACCGATGCGCTGGAAGCCGCCGGGTTAAGCGGCGTCCCGGCGTTTGTGGGTCTGGCGCTGCTGTCGTCACTGCTGTGCATGTTTATCGCCAGCGGATCCGCCATCTGGTCGATTCTGGCCCCCATTTTCGTGCCGATGTTTATGATGCTGGGCTTCCATCCGGCCTTTGCGCAGATCCTGTTCCGTATCGCCGACTCCTCGGTGATCCCGCTGGCGCCGGTTTCGCCATTCGTACCGCTGTTTTTGGGCTTCCTGCAGCGCTATAAACCGGAGGCGAAGCTGGGTACCTACTATTCGCTGGTTTTACCCTATCCGCTTATCTTTTTAGGGGTATGGCTGGTGATGCTGGTGGCATGGTATCTTGTCGGCCTGCCGATAGGACCGGGTATCTACCCGAGGCTGAATTAAAGGAAAGAGGATGCTGAGATTACTCGAAGATAAAATTGCAACGCCGCTTGGGCCGCTGTGGGTTATCGCCGACGAGCAGTTCCATCTGCGTGCCGTGGAATGGGAAGAGCACAGCGATCGCATGGAAGAGCTGCTCAACATCCATTACCGCGCCCAGGGTTTTGAGCGTATCAGTGCCACCAATCCAGGTGGGCTGAGCGACAAGCTGGCGGCGTACTTCGAGGGCGATCTCAGCATCATCAATGACCTGCCAACCGCCACGGCCGGTACGCCATTCCAGCGTGAAGTCTGGCAGGCGCTACGCGATATTCCGTGTGGTCAGGTTATGCACTACGGCCAGCTCGCAGAACAGTTAGGCCGCGCGGGCGCGGCGCGGGCGGTGGGTGCCGCGAACGGTTCTAACCCCGTCAGTATCGTGGTGCCCTGCCATCGTGTGATCGGCCGCAACGGCACCATGACCGGCTATGCCGGCGGTGTGCAGCGCAAGGAGTGGTTACTGCGTCACGAAGGGTATCTTTTGCTGTAGTTCCCAGGCTTTTTGTGCTTAATTTTCTACCGGTTAGGCTAAAAATCCATAATCAAGCTGTGGAATTTCAAGAAGATGGCAACACGTTGCCGTCTCTTGTCCTTATTGATGGTTTGCCAGGCTTACGTACTTACCAAAAAGATGTTAAAATTGACCAATATCAATTAAGGCTTGAGCAAACCTATGATCCCAGAAAAGCGAATTATACGACGCATTCAGTCTGGCGGTTGTGCTATCCATTGCCAGGATTGCAGCATCAGCCAGCTCTGTATCCCGTTTACCCTGAATGAGCATGAGCTTGACCAGCTTGATAACATCATCGAGCGCAAAAAGCCTATTCAGAAAGGGCAGACGCTGTTTAAAGCGGGAGACGAACTGAAATCGCTCTATGCTATCCGTTCTGGCACCATCAAAAGCTATACCATCACCGAACAGGGTGATGAGCAGATCACCGGCTTCCATCTGGCAGGCGATCTGGTCGGCTTTGACGCCATCGGTACTGGCCATCACCCGAGCTTTGCGCAGGCGCTGGAAACCTCAATGGTCTGCGAAATCCCGTTTGAAACGCTGGACGATCTGTCAGGCAAAATGCCAAACCTGCGTCAGCAGATGATGCGTCTGATGAGCGGTGAGATCAAAGGCGATCAGGACATGATCCTGCTGCTGTCCAAAAAGAATGCGGAAGAGCGCCTGGCTGCATTTATCTATAACCTCTCCCGCCGTTTCGCCGAACGTGGTTTCTCTCCACGTGAGTTCCGTCTCACCATGACCCGTGGCGATATTGGTAACTACCTGGGCCTGACAGTGGAAACCATCAGCCGTCTGCTGGGCCGTTTCCAGAAAAGCGGCATGCTGGCCGTTAAAGGTAAATACATCACCATCGAAAACGGTGAAGCGCTGGCTGTTCTTGCCGGCCACGCCCGCAACGTGGCATAAACCCCACGAATGATTGATGCCAGGCCGATAAATTTTTATGATTTATTGGTCTGGCAGGTAAGCACACCACTTCCCGCCCCTGCGACAGACATCCCCCCGCTCCTGAAAGGTTCTCGTTGAGGTTAAATTGAGAGAAAGTTTATTTTTCGTTTCAGTTGTTATTGCCTCCGTGACCTTCCTCTTCATCTGGATCATGCTTGTCGGCCCAATGAAGGGAGAGGAAAAAACCTACGTTCAGGACTCCACCACGTTTGCCATCGTGGTGATGGTGCTGTTGTTGATTGCGTTTATCGCGGTGACAACGACGGTGCTATTCTTCTGAGATATTTTCATGAATTATTGATCTGGCAAAACCTTACCTCTGTTTCATTCAGGATATATAGGTTACTCTTTTAATTACAGACTGTGGTGACAGTAGTAAGGAGACCTGTATGGCAAAGTATCAAAACATGCTGGTAGCTATCGATCCTAATCAGGACGATCAGCCGGCATTACGACGTGCTGTGTATTTACATCAACGGATTGGTGGCAAAATCAAAGCGTTTTTGCCGATCTATGACTTCTCGTATGAGATGACCACCCTTCTGTCGCCTGACGAGCGTACCGCTATGCGTCAGGGAGTGATCAGCCAACGTACCGCGTGGATCCGCGAACAGGCGAAGTACTACCTGGAAGCGGGTGTGCCTATCGATATTAAAGTGGTCTGGCATAACCGCCCCTTTGAAGCGATTATCCAGGAGGTGGTCGCCGGTGGGCACGATCTGCTGCTGAAAATGGCGCACCAGCACGACAAGCTGGAATCCGTGATCTTCACGCCGACAGACTGGCACTTGCTGCGTAAATGCCCGTGCCCGGTCTGGATGGTGAAAGATCAGCCGTGGCCTGAAGGCGGCAAAGCCGTCGTGGCAGTAAACCTGGCAAGCGAAGAGGATTATCACAATTCGCTGAACGAAAAGCTGGTCAAAGAGACGCTGCTGCTTGCCGAGCAGGTTAACCACACCGAAGTGCATCTGGTCGGCGCTTACCCGGTTACCCCTATCAATATTGCCATCGAACTGCCTGAATTTGACCCGAGCGTATATAACGACGCGATCCGCGGACAGCACCTGCTGGCCATGAAAGCGTTGCGCCAGAAGTTCAGCATTGATGAGAACATGACGCATGTCGAGAAAGGGTTGCCTGAAGAGGTGATCCCGGATTTAGCCGAACATCTGCAGGCAGGGATTGTGGTGCTGGGCACCATCGGACGGACCGGTATTTCTGCCGCGTTCCTGGGCAATACCGCAGAACAGGTGATTGACCATCTGCGCTGCGACCTGCTGGTCATTAAGCCGGATGAGTACCAGACACCGGTTGAACTGGATGACCCGGAAGACGATTAACGTCAGTCTATTCGCCCGCCTCCCCGGCGGGCTTTTCTTATCAGCTCTCGATCGCTGTCTGTGTCTCTTCAGTTGATCGATCCTGCATCCACGGTGCGTGCAACACCATGCTGGGCAGCGCCAGCTTAATCTCCTGGGCGTTCAGCCCTTCGAGAATACGGATATTGATCTCCTGCTGGATATCCATGTATTTGTTGTAATCCGCCGTATTGACAATATGAACCACTTCAAACGTCAGGCGGTCACGGTCAAACCCGAGGAAATGGGCGCGATCGAACTTTGTCTCACCCACATCGGTGATGATCTGCCTGACCATATCCCCCACATAGCGCAGCTTTTCAGGCGGCGTGTCGCTGGCGACGCCAAACGTGAAGACGATGCGACGGGTCTGCATACGTTTATAGTTGTGGAGCGTCTGCTGAAGCAAAATGGCGTTACCGCAAACGATCTGCTCCCCGCTCAGGCTACGAATACGGGTCGTTTTTAAGCCTATGTGTTCCACCGTTCCCGCCACGTCGTTGAACACCACGAAATCACCAATTTCAAACGGTTTATCAAAGCCGATAGAAAGCGAAGCGAAGACGTCGCTCAGAATGGTTTGTACGGCGAGGGCGATAGCAATACCCCCTACCCCCAGGCTTGCCACCAGCGCGGTGATGTTGACGCCAGCGTTAGCGAGAATCGACAGCAGCATCACAGACCAGACGATAGCGCGAAGGATAAGACCGGTGATCACCAGGGTAACCGGATTTTTATGACTGCCGGGGGCCAGCATAACGTGTCGCAGCCACGACACCACGCCCTGATCCAGCCAGAGCGCCACCTGTATCGCGAAGACAAGGAACCAGGCGTGGCTTACGGTGCTAAAGAGCCGGTCGGGTAAATCAACAAAACGCAGGCTGATGAGCAGCGCCACGACAAAAAGCAGGAAGCGACTGGTGCGGTTAAGCATATCGGTCAGGATAAAACGCATCCTGTTTGTGGTTGGGTGCTTATCTCCCCAGGTTGTGATCCCTCTCTTAACGAATGCGATCAGGCGCGTCAGAAGCCAGTAGACCAGCAGCGTTACAACGATAACCGTGGCGACGCTTACCCAGAATGTCGGCGTCATCATCAGCTCCAGGATGTCGAAGCGGGACAAAAATTGCATTTCACCTCCTCGTAGTACACAAAGGGTAAAGTATAGACAGAGGAGAAACGCTGACCGCAGAAATAAGAAAACCGCCCCGAAGAGCGGTTTTTGAGGAGAACGCGAATTACAGTGCTTTCAGGATCGCATCCACGCTGGCTTTGGCATCGCCAAACAGCATGTGGGTGTTCTCTTTGAAGAACAGCGGGTTCTGAACGCCAGCGTAGCCGGTGTTCATGGAACGTTTGAAGACAATCACGTTCTGCGCCTTCCACACTTCCAGAACCGGCATCCCGGCGATTGGGCTGCGTGGATCGTCCTGCGCCGCCGGGTTAACGGTGTCGTTGGCGCCAATGACCAGCACGGTATCGGTGTCGGCGAAATCATCGTTGATCTCGTCCATCTCCAGCACGATGTCGTAAGGCACTTTCGCTTCTGCCAGCAGCACGTTCATGTGGCCTGGCAGACGCCCCGCTACCGGGTGGATGCCAAAGCGCACCTTAATGCCGCGCGCGCGCAGCTTCTCGGTGATTTCAGCGACCGGATACTGCGCCTGCGCCACCGCCATGCCATAGCCTGGGGTGATGATGACCGAGTGCGAGTTTTTCAGCATCTCTGCCGTATCTTCTGCGCTGATCTCACGGTGCTCGCCCACTTCTTCGTCAGAACCGGTCGAGGAGCCGTCAGAGCCAAAACCACCGGCGATAACGCTGATGAATGAGCGGTTCATCGCCTTACACATGATGTAGGACAGGATCGCACCGGAAGAGCCCACCAGCGCACCGGTGACAATCAACAGGTCGTTGCTCAGCATAAAGCCAGCCGCTGCCGCCGCCCAACCGGAGTAGGAGTTCAGCATCGACACCACAACCGGCATATCTGCCCCACCGATGGAGGCCACCAGGTGCCAGCCGAACGCCAGCGCAATGATGGTCATCACCAGTAACGCCAGCACCTGCAGACCTACGCTTTCGGTACGCACAAAGACCACCAGCAGCACAAAGGAGACCACCAGCGCCGCCAGATTCAGCTTATGACGATTTGGCAGCATCAGCGGTTTGGAGGAGATCTTACCGCGCAGCTTACCGAACGCCACAATCGAGCCGGTGAAGGTTACTGCACCGATGAAGATGCCCAGGAATACTTCGGTCAGATGAATGTTGATCAGAATCGGCTCCATGCCCGGTTCGTGGTACAGATAGCTGTTGAAGCCCACCAGCACCGCCGCCAGACCGACGAAGCTGTGCAGGATCGCCACCAGCTCCGGCATTTCGGTCATTTCAACGCGTTTTGCCAGACGAATACCGATCGCCCCGCCGATGATCATCGCCACCAGGATCCAGGCAACGTTGCCGGTATCGGGTCCGAAAATAGTGGCAATCAGCGCAATCGCCATCCCGGCGATACCAAAGTTATTACCCTGCTGAGACGTTTCGTGTTTGGAAAGTCCCGCCAGACTGAAAATAAACAGGATTGCAGCAACAATGTATGCGGCTGTCACTAATCCTCCAGACATATGCTACCCCTTAGCCTTTACGAAACATTTTCAGCATGCGCTGAGTCACGGTGAAACCACCGAAAATATTGATACTGGCGATCAGCACCGCGATAAAGCTCAGGAAGCTAATCCAGCCGCCGTGACCAATCTGCAGTAACGCCCCGACCACGATGATCCCGGAGATGGCGTTAGTGACCGACATCAATGGCGTGTGTAGTGCATGGGAGACATTCCAGACCACGTAGTAACCCACCACGCAGGATAGCGCGAAGACGGTAAAGTGGCCGAGGAACTCTTTTGGCGCGACATCGGCCAGCCAGCCAAACAGAATAATCGCCAGCGCCATGAGCGCGTATTTACGCCACGGAGATGCCGGTTTAGCAGGCTCTGTGGGTTCTGGCGCCGCTTTCGGTGCAGCCTGAGGCTGGGCGGAAACCTGAATCGGTGGCGCAGGCCAGGTGATTTCGCCTTCACGCACCACGGTCACGCCGCGTACAACCACATCGTCAAAATCAACGGTGATGTTGCCGTCTTTCTCTTTGCAGAGCAGTTTCAGCAGGTTAACGAGGTTAGTACCGTACAGCTGGGACGACTGCGTGGGCAGACGGCCAGGCAGATCCGTATAACCAATCACCTTCACGCCGTTGGCGGTCGTGGATACCTGGTTCGGCACGGTATATTCACAGTTGCCGCCGTTTTGCGCGGCCAGGTCGACAATCACGCTGCCCGGCTTCATGGTGTCCACCATCTCACGGGTGATCAGCTTCGGTGCCGGTTTACCCGGGATCAGCGCGGTGGTGACAATAATGTCCACCTCTTTTGCCTGCGCGGCAAAGAGTTCCATTTCCGCTTTGATAAAGGCTTCGGACATCACCTTCGCATAACCATCACCGCTGCCCGCTTCTTCCTTGAAGTCCAGCTCAAGGAACTCGGCGCCCATACTCTGCACCTGCTCCTTCACTTCCGGGCGGGTGTCAAAGGCGCGGACGATAGCGCCCAGGCTGTTTGCCGCACCGATAGCCGCCAGGCCTGCCACACCGGCACCAATCACCATCACTTTTGCCGGAGGCACTTTGCCTGCCGCCGTGATCTGACCGGTGAAGAAACGGCCGAATTCGTGGGCGGCTTCGACGATTGCACGGTAACCGGCGATGTTCGCCATTGAACTCAGGGCATCCAGAGACTGCGCGCGCGAAATACGCGGCACGGAGTCCATCGCCATTACCGTCACGCCACGTGCCGCCAGCTTCTCCATCAGCTCTGGGTTTTGGGCAGGCCAGATAAAACTCACCAGCGTGGTGCCCGGGTTCAGCAGCTCAATCTCGCTCTCTTGCGGCGCATTCACCTTCAGAATAACGGGTGATTGCCAGACTTCAGCACCGTCCACCACGTCCGCACCAGCCTGAATAAAGGCCTCGTCATCGAAACTCGCCAGTTTGCCCGCGCCGCTTTCAATGGCGACGGTAAAACCCAGTTTAAGCAGTTGCTCCACCGTTTTTGGTGTCGCCGCTACGCGGGTTTCATTGGCAAACCGTTCTTTTGGTACCCCAATACGCATAGTTTTCCCTTCCATCGGTTTTTGATGATGGTTTATCGATAAATGCCCGCAGTTGCATCAAATTTCGCCATCCAGAGAGCGGCGGCAAATGAGTAACCCCGGAAAATAAAACAGTAACAAACTTTCTATAACCTACTGAAAATAGCGCCTGCGATCTACCGCCTGAAAACACTATTTCTTACATTATCTGTGAAAAATAAGCGATCGACCTCGCTGACAGAGATATTTACCTTAAATTCATCCTCAGAACCGATAAATCGCGCAAGCGAAGCGGTAAAAACATGATATAGCGCCATATGAGATCAACTTATTAACATTAAATTAACTTGTAAAAGTCATATGCTTTATCACTTTTGCTTGTCAAACGCCTGTTTTTTCAACATATCACTAAATGTTATCGAATCAGATCCTTCGGTGAGCACAGGCTGTGAAAAATGGCGCAGACAGCAACAGGTTTTAAATGCCATAATCGGGACCGTCTCAAATTAACAACAATACCAGTACATGGTTTGCGCAAGGCGAAGGATTATTTTTATGAAGCTTAAGAACACACTCCTGGCGTCCGCACTTCTTTCCGCGACCGCCCTGTCTGCGAATGCCGCGACAGAGTTAACGCCGGAGCAAGCGGCAGCGTTAAAACCTTTTGACCATACGGTCATTGTGGGTCGTTACAACTCTATTGGCGATGCCGTTACCGCCGCATCAAAAGCCGCTGATAAAAACGGCGCAGCGTCGTTTTACGTGCTTGACCAGTCCGATCAAGGCAATAGCGGCAACCAGCGCGTGACCATTGCGCTGTACAAAGAGAATGCGCCAAAAGCTGACGCGCCGAAAAACCGCGTGATCAACGGCGTCGTTGAACTGCCTAAAGATCAGGCGATTGAGCTGGAACCGTATGACACCGTTACCGTTCAGGGCTTCTACCGCAGCCAGCCAGAAGTGAACGATGCCATCACCAAAGCCGCGAAACAGAAAGGGGCTTACTCGTTCTACATCGTGCGTCAGGTAGATGCTAACCAGGGTGGCAACCAGCGTATTACCGCGTTCATCTATAAAGAAGATGCGAAAAAACGCGTTCTGCAAAGCCCGGATGCCATCCCTGCTGATTCAGAAGCCGGTCGCGCGGCGTTAGCGAAAGGCGGCGAAGAAGCGAAGAAAGTCGAAATTCCAGGCGTAGCAACCTCCGCAGCGCCAAGCGCTGAAGTGGGCCGTTTCTTTGAGACGCAATCCACGAAAGGTGGCCGTTACTCCGTTACCCTGCCAGACGGCACCAAAGTTGAAGAGCTGAACAACGCCACGGCTGCGCAGATGGTGCCGTTCGACAGCATCAAGTTTACCGGCAACTACGGCAATATGACGGAAGTCTCTTATCAGGTCGCGAAGCGTGCGGCGAAGAAAGGGGCGAAGTACTACCACATCACCCGCCAGTGGCAGGAGCGTGGTAACAACATGACCATCAGCGCCGATCTGTACAAGTAACAAAACCCTTCATTAAAGGCGGCTCAATGCCGCCTTTTTTTGTTACTTTTTTTGAATTTCTGCTACACATCATTGCATGCGTTCGTGACACTCCGTAAAATCCCGCGCCTTAGTGTGATCCACCATTTTTATGCGCCTGTGCGAAATAATTATTCTGGATTTGGACCTTTCATAACAGGAAGCCAATGGAAAAGAAACTTGGCCTGAGTGCTTTAACTGCACTCGTTTTAAGCTCAATGCTGGGTGCGGGGGTATTCAGTTTACCGCAGAATATGGCGGCCGTCGCAAGCCCTGCCGCACTGCTGATTGGCTGGGGGATTACCGGCGTTGGCATTTTGCTGCTGGCCTTCGCCATGCTGCTGCTGACCCGTATTCGTCCCGATCTCGATGGCGGTATTTTCACCTACGCGCGGGCCGGTTTTGGGGAACTGATTGGCTTCTGTTCCGCGTGGGGTTACTGGCTATGTGCGGTGATCGCTAACGTCTCCTATCTGGTTATTGTCTTCTCGGCGCTCAGTTTCTTTACCGATACGCCCGAGCTGCGTCTCTTTGGTGACGGCAACACCTGGCAGTCGATTGTCGGGGCGTCGGTGCTGCTGTGGGTCGTACACTGGCTCATTTTGCGCGGCGTCCAGACAGCGGCAAGCATTAACCTGGTGGCGACGCTGGCCAAACTGGTTCCGCTCGGGCTGTTTATTGTGCTGGCGTTTATGGCATTCCGTCTGGATGTATTTAAACTCGATTTCACTGGCCTTGCGCTGGGCGTCCCCGTCTGGGAGCAGGTGAAAAACACCATGCTGATCACCCTGTGGGTTTTCATTGGTGTTGAAGGTGCGGTGGTGGTCTCTGCCCGCGCGCGCAACAAGCGCGACGTCGGACGCGCCACGCTGCTGGCGGTGCTGGCGGCCCTCGGTGTCTATCTGCTGGTGACACTGCTGTCGCTGGGTGTGGTGGCTCGTCCTGAACTGGCCGAAATGCGTAACCCATCCATGGCCGGTCTGATGGTGAAAATGCTCGGTAGCTGGGGCGATGTGGTCATTGCCGCGGGGCTGATTATCTCCGTCTGCGGGGCTTACCTGAGCTGGACCATCATGGCGGCCGAAGTGCCTTTCCTGGCTGCCACGCACAAAGCGTTTCCGCGTCTGTTTGCCCGTCAGAATAAAAACAGTGCGCCGTCAGCGTCACTCTGGCTGACGAATATCAGCGTTCAGGTCTGCCTGGTGCTGATCTGGCTCACAGGTTCGGACTATAACACCCTGCTGACCATCGCCTCGGAGATGATTCTGGTACCCTATTTCTTAGTGGGTGCGTATCTGTTAAAAATCGCCACTCGCCCGGCGCATTATGCGGTAGGGATCGGCGCCTGTATTTACGGTTTGTGGTTGTTGTATGCTTCCGGGCCTATGCACCTGCTGCTGTCGGTGGTGTTGTATGCGCCGGGCCTGCTGGTGTTTATCTATGCCCGCCGTACTCATCAGCTGGAGAACGCGCTTAAACGCCGCGAAATGGCCCTCATCGGGCTGTTACTGGTTGCTGCCGTACCGGCAACCTGGATGTTAATGGGATAACCCTGCGTTTCCCATTGTTGAACTGAAAAGGAGAATACGATGGGAACTGCGCAGCATCGCCCAATACTGATCACCGGTGGAGGCCGTCGTATCGGCCTCGCCCTCGCCCATCACTTTCTCAACCTTCGCCACCCGGTCATTGTCAGTTACCGCACGGAATACCCCTCGATAGACGGGCTACGAAAAGCAGGTGCAACCTGTATTCAGGCTGATTTCTCCACCGACGACGGCATACTTGCCTTTGCGGATAAGGTCAAATCAACGACCCACGGTCTGCGGGCGATTATCCATAACGCCAGCGCATGGCTTGCAGAAAAACCCGGTACGTCGCTCAGCGAAACGCTCGCCTGTATGCTGCAGATCCACGTCAATGCCCCCTATTTGCTTAACCATGCCCTGCAGGATCTGCTGCGCGGCCACGGCCATGCCGCGGGTGACATTATTCATTTCACCGATTATGTGGTGGAGCGCGGGAGCGACAAACACATCGCTTATGCGGCGAGTAAAGCCGCACTGGATAACATGACGCGTTCATTTGCCCGCAAGCTGGCACCAGAGGTCAAGGTGAACGCCATCGCCCCGGCGATGATTTTATTCAATGAGGGCGATGATGCCGAGTATCGTCAGCAGGCGCTGAATAAATCCCTGATGAAAATCGCCCCTGGCGAGAAAGAGGTGATCGACCTTATCGATTATCTGCTCACCAGCTGTTACGTCACCGGCAGAACCTTTGCCGTGGACGGCGGGCGACCGCTGCGCTAGTGATAGCGGCTCCAGAAGAAAATCAGCACCCAGGCGCTGAGCCCCCAGCAGACCACCGCCCCGCCCAGCGCCAGGGGAAGCCGCAGAAAGCCCGTGAAATACCACAAGGACAACAGGTAGAGAAAGTAAGGGATGATTGACCACATGCCAAACACAATGGTGGTGCGCAGCGCCTCAGTGCCGCGTTCCGAGGCGACAATGTAGTGTGCAATGAGCGCAAACGTCGGGAAGAGCGGAATCAGCCCGGCAATGTAGTAATTTTTTGTTTTTGCCAGTACGCCAATCAATAACACCACCAGCGCGCCCAGCGCGGCTTTTATCGCCAGCCCCATGCTTTTTCCTATAACAATCAAGTAACAATAAGAGCCAGAATAACGGAACTGACGTTAATTTTGAAAGATTAATGGAAGGTTAAGGTTACGCGGTGTATGTTGGCATTTTTCGCGATAACAGACGTTGTATGAATAAGATTGTTTATGTAGAAGATGAGCCCGAAGTGGGGCAATTGATCGCCGCTTATCTGGGTAAACATGATATGGACGTTATTGTTGAGCCACGTGGCGATCGCGCCGAAGAGGTCGTGGTGCGTGAAAACCCGGATCTGGTGCTGCTGGATATCATGTTGCCCGGCAAAGACGGGATGACGCTGTGCCGCGACCTGCGCGCTCAGTGGGATGGCCCTATCGTACTGCTGACCTCACTGGACAGCGACATGAACCATATTCTGTCGCTGGAGATGGGGGCCAATGACTACATTCTTAAAACCACGCCGCCTGCCGTTCTGCTCGCCCGTCTGCGCCTGCATTTGCGCCAGCATGCCAGCAGTGAACGCGAGGTGCCGGCGCAGTCCCTGATGCCGCATAAAGCGATGCGGTTTGGCACGTTATCCATCGATCCGGTTAACCGCCAGGTCCTGCTTTCCGGTGAGCTTATCGCGCTCTCTACCGCCGATTTTGACCTGCTCTGGGAGCTGGCCACCCATGCGGGGCAGATTATGGACCGTGACGCGTTGCTGAAAAACCTGCGCGGCGTAAGTTACGATGGAATGGATCGCAGTGTTGACGTGGCTATTTCGCGACTGCGTAAGAAACTGCAGGACAACGCCACCGAGCCGTACCGCATCAAAACCGTGCGTAACAAGGGTTATCTGTTCGCCCCGCACGCCTGGGAAACCTGATCGCGTTAGCAAAATAGCATAGCCTGCGCGAAATGAAGGCATTACATGACAATGCCCTTTCTTTCGCGCGTTAATTTGCCCGTTGGCGCAACAATTAACTTGCTAAGCCAGCGAACTAATCCATAATTACTTTTCCTGCATTCCTTCTTGAGCTCGCACCGGGCCCGCCACATAAACGTTTTTATCGCGACGCTTTCGCTACCTCTCTCCCATAAAATCTTGAAATGAGGATTTAAGCCTATGACATATGTATAGCTACCATGACGTAGAAGCCATCAAAACCAATCTTGAATGGATTGTTAATCAGGCAACGCTTAACCAAGCCTCCCCCACGCGTGCCGACCAAAAAGCCCTCTTTGATCTTCTGGAACTGATTCAGTCTTACGAAATATTGTTGGATTTAATTAACGAATTCGGAAGCGCCGTGATTGATGCGGAGATCGCGGAAGGCCTGAGCGTGACAGAAAAACTCATCGCCAAAATCAAAAGAAGTACTCACGCCATGTAACAAACCTCGGCACGGCTCAGATAATACGTTTGTCGTGCATGATGGTGGTGAAAACACCGGAAGGTTTTTCATGTATATTCTGCATGTATCGTTTTTTCGGTGAGATTTAATGAAAAAGCTTTTTGTGCAGTTTTATCTTTTGCTGTTTGTCTGCTTCCTGGTGATGACCATGCTGGTCGGGCTGGTCTATAAGTTCACTGCCGAACGAGCGGGCAGGCAGTCGCTGGACGATCTGATGAAAAGCTCTCTTTATCTGATGCGCAGCGAACTGCGTGAAATTCCGCCACATGACTGGGCGAGAACCTTAAAAGAGCTGGATTTGAACCTGTCGTTCGATCTGCGCATTGAACCGCTGAAGGATTTCGATTTAGATCCGCCTGCCATGCAGCGCCTGCGTGACGGGGATATCGTGGCACTGGATGAGAAATACACCTTTATCCAGCGCATTCCGCGCAGTCATTATGTGCTGGCTGTAGGGCCGGTGCCTTATCTCTATTATCTGCACCAGATGCGCCTGCTGGATATGGCCCTGATGGCCTTTATCGCCATTTCACTCGCCTTCCCGGTCTTTATCTGGATGCGCCCACACTGGCAGGACATGCTGAAACTGGAATCCGCCGCACAGCGCTTTGGCGAGGGGCATCTTACCGAGCGTATTCACTTTGACAGCGGGTCCAGCTTTGAACGTCTGGGGGTGGCATTTAACCAGATGGCCGATAACATCAACGCCCTGATTGCCAGTAAAAAACAACTGATCGACGGGATTGCTCATGAGCTGCGCACGCCGCTGGTGCGCCTGCGCTACCGGCTGGAGATGAGCGAAAACCTTACGGCGGCAGAGTCTCAGGCGTTAAACCGCGACATCGGCCAGCTTGAAGCGCTCATTGAGGAGCTGCTTACCTACGCTCGCCTTGACCGTCCACAAAATGAACTGCACCTCAGTACCCCGGATCTGCCGACGTGGATCCAAACCCATATTGATGACGTCCAGAGCGTCAATCCGCAACGCACCCTGTTAACGCGCGTCACACCGGGTGATTACGGCGCGCTGGACATGCGCCTGATGGAACGCGTGCTGGATAATCTGATGAACAACGCCATGCGCTACAGCGAGAGCACGCTGCGGATTGGCCTGGACTTGCAGGACAATCAGGCCCGTCTGACGGTGGAAGACGATGGCCCCGGCATCGCCCCGGACGCGCGTGAAACCGTGTTCGAGCCGTTTGTGCGTCTCGACCCGAGCCGCGACCGTGCCACGGGAGGGTGTGGTCTGGGGCTGGCGATTGTCCACTCTATCGCGCAGGCGATGGGCGGCACGGTGCAGTGCGGGGAGAGTGAACTCGGCGGCGCATGCTTCTGCTTTAGCTGGCCGGTGTACCATAACATCGCCCTTCCCGTTCCTGCCTGACCTTAACCGCACGCTGGCCTGACCCGGCGTGCTGTGCTATACCATGAGTATGTTGTAACTAATGGGGATTCACATGGCGACATACGATCTTATCGAAAGGCTGAACAGCACCTTTCGGGAGATGGAGCATGAGCTGTTAACGCTAACCGAGCGCCTGCAGGCCTGCCGCCTGTTGGCTGCACGGGTCTTTACCCTGCCGGAGGTGGCAAAAGGCGCAGAGCACGATCCGCTGCAAACCATCGACGTCAAACAGCATATCGGCCAATCCGCGCGGGATCTGGCGCTACAGCACTATCGTCGCCTGTTTATTCAGCAGCAGTCTGAAAACCGCAGCAGCAAGGCGGCCGTTCGCCTGCCGGGGGTGATCTGTCTGCAAACGGACGCCGAAACCCGTGAGGCGCTGGAAACCCAGATTACGCACATCAATACCCTGAAAGCGGCATTTGAAAAGATCATTACCGAAGAGTCAGGCCTGGCGCCAGCCGCCCGCTTTGAGTGGGTGCACCGCCAGCTTCCGGGTTTAATCACCCTGAATGCCTACCGTACGCTGACGGTACTGCGTCAGCCCGCCACGCTGCGCTTCGGCTGGGCCAACAAGCACATTATCAAAAACTTTACCCGGGATGAGATCCTGGCCCAGCTGGAAAAGAGCCTGAAAGCGCCGCGCACCGTGGCTCCGTGGTCGCGCGAGCAGTGGATTGAGCGCCTGGAGCAGGAGTATCACAGCATCGCGTCATTGCCCGTTGAAACGCGCCTGAAGATTAAACGCCCGGTGAAGGTGCAGCCTATCGCCCGCGTCTGGTATTCAGGCCAGCAAAAGCAGATCCAGTACGCCTGCCCAACGCCGCTGATTGCGCTCTATGATGCCGATCAGGGCGCTGTGGTACCGGACATTGGCGAACTGCTGAATTACGATGCGGAAAACGTTCAGCATCGCTATAAGCCTCAGGCGCAGCCGCTGCAGCTGATTATTCCACGGCTGCACCTGTATGTGGCGACGTGACTATTTCAGGCTGCCGACCATCGCTTCAGGGCGGACCCAGGCATCAAACTCGTCTTCCGTGAGGTAGCCAAGCGCCAGCGCAGAGGCTTTCAGCGTCAGCCCCTCTTTATGCGCCTTTTTGGCGATCTCAGCGGCTTTGTCGTAGCCGATATGGGTATTGAGGGCGGTCACCAGCATCAGCGACTCATTGAGCAACTGACTGATTCGCTCGCGGTTCGGCTCAATGCCGGAGGCGCAATGCGCGTTGAAACTCTCCATGCCGTCCGCCAGCAGACGTACAGACTGAAGCACATTGTGGATAACCATCGGACGATAGACGTTCAGCTCGAAATTGCCTGACGCACCGCCCATATTGACGGCCACGTCATTTCCCAGCACCTGACAGCAGAGCATAGTCATGGCTTCACACTGCGTCGGGTTCACTTTGCCCGGCATAATGGAGCTACCCGGTTCATTTTCCGGGATGCTGATTTCACCAATGCCGCAGCGCGGGCCAGAGGCCAGCCAGCGCACGTCGTTGGCGATTTTCATCAGTGATGCCGCCAGCCCTTTCAGCGCACCATGGGTGTGAACCAGCGCGTCGCAGGTTGCCAGCGCCTCAAACTTATTGGGCGCGGTAACAAACGGTTGCCCGGTAATCGCGGCCAGCTCTTCCGCCACACGCACCGCGTACTCCGGATGGGTATTTAACCCCGTCCCCACCGCCGTGCCGCCCAGCGCCAGCTCAGAGAGATGCGGCAGGCTGTACTCAATGTGTTTGAGATTGTGTTCCAGCATCGCCACCCAGCCGGATATCTCCTGTCCAAGGGTCAGCGGCGTGGCATCCTGCAGGTGGGTACGCCCGATTTTGACGATATCACTGAAGGCCTGGGCTTTCTCGTTAAGGGTGCTTTTAAGCACATTTAGCTGCGGGATCAGCTGTTCACGGATGGCAATCACCGCCGCCACGTGCATTGCCGTCGGGAAGACATCGTTGGAGCTCTGGCTCTTGTTAACGTCATCGTTCGGGTGAACCTTACGCTCCATACCGCGCACGCCGCCCAGCAACTCGCTTGCCCGGTTGGCCAGCACTTCATTCATGTTCATGTTGCTCTGCGTGCCAGAGCCGGTCTGCCAGATGGCCAGGGGGAATTCGTCGGGATGCTTGCCCGCCAGCACTTCGTCGGCGGCACTGATGATGGCGTTGGCTTTGTCAGCCGCCAGCAGGCCCAGATCCAGATTCACTTTGGCGGCGGCACGTTTGGTCAGCGCCAGCGCCTGAATCAGCGAAACGGGCATTTTCTCTGTCGAAATACGGAAATGTTCCAGCGAGCGCTGGGTTTGCGCCCCCCAGAGTTTGTCGGCCGGAACGTCGATCGCGCCCATCGAATCTTTCTCACGGCGATGCGTTGTCATTACTTTCTCCTTGATAATTAAAGATGGGATTGCTCACATGCTTAAGAGATAAGTATTGATGACTTCTGAGAAACGTTATGGCGCTTTGTGCGCTCTTTTTGGTGTCGGGTGGCGTAGCCGCCACCCGGCTTTTTAGCTTACTTCACACATGCCGAACACTGAGAGGACTGGATCTGCTTGAAGAAGTCATTGCCTTTGTCATCCACCAGGATAAACGCCGGGAAATCTTCCACTTCAATTTTCCAGATCGCTTCCATACCCAGTTCCGGGTATTCCACGCACTCCAGGCTCTTGATGCTGCCCTGCGCCAGTACGGCCGCCGGACCACCGATACTGCCCAGGTAGAACCCGCCATGCTTGTGGCACGCATCCGTCACCTGCTGGCTGCGGTTGCCTTTCGCCAGCATGATCATGCTGCCGCCGTTGGCCTGGAGCTGGTCAACATAGGAGTCCATGCGGCCTGCGGTGGTTGGGCCTAATGAGCCGGAGGCATAACCCTCTGGCGTTTTCGCCGGGCCCGCGTAGTAGATCGGATGATCTTTGATGTACTGCGGCAACCCTTCGCCGTTGTCCAGGCGCTCTTTCAGCTTCGCATGGGCGATGTCGCGGCCGACGATGATCGTGCCGTTCAGGGAGAGACGCGTCGAGACCGGGTACTGAGACAGCTGCGCCAGAATCTCTTTCATCGGACGGTTCAGATCAACGCGAACCGCTTCACCTTCACCGGCTTTACGCAGCGCTTCCGGAATGTATTTACCCGGATTGTTCTCCAGTTTTTCGATCCACACGCCTTCACGGTTGATCTTCGCTTTGATATTACGATCCGCCGAGCATGAGACGCCCATACCCACCGGGCAGGATGCGCCGTGGCGCGGCAGACGGATCACACGCACGTCGTGAGCAAAATATTTACCGCCGAACTGTGCGCCGAGCCCCAGATTACGCGCTTCTTCCAGCAGCTCCTGCTCAAGCTGAACATCACGGAACGCCTGGCCGTGTTCGTTCCCTTCGGTTGGCAGGCCGTCGTAGTATTTGGTCGATGCCAGCTTCACGGTTTTCAGCGTCGCTTCCGCCGACGTACCGCCAATGACAAAGGCGATATGGTATGGCGGGCAGGCTGCAGTCCCGAGGGTACGCATTTTTTCCACCAGGTAGTTCTTCAGCTTGCCCGGTGTGAGCAGCGCTTTCGTTTCCTGGTAGAGGTAGGTTTTGTTGGCTGAACCGCCGCCTTTCGCGATGCAAAGGAATTTGTACTCATCGCCGTCCACGCTGTAGAGGTCAATTTGCGCAGGCAGGTTGGTGCCGGTGTTGACCTCTTTATACATATCCAGCGCCGCGTTTTGCGAGTAGCGCAGGTTGTCTTCGGTGTAAGTGTTGTAGACACCGTGCGCCAGCGCGGCTTCATCGCCGCCACCGGTCCAGACACGCTGGCCTTTTTTACCCACGATGATGGCCGTACCGGTGTCCTGGCAGGTCGGCAGAATGCCTTTTGCCGCGATATCGGAGTTACGCAGGAACTGCAGCGCGACATACTTATCGTTTTCGCTGGCCTCCGGGTCGCTGAGAATATCGGCCACCTGCTGCTGATGCGCAGGACGGAGCATAAACGAGGCGTCGTGGAAGGCGTGCTGCGCCAGTAAGGTCAGCGCCTGCGGATCGACCTTGAGGATCTCCTGCCCTTCAAACTCAGAGACAGAGACGTGATCGCGGGTTAACAGGTAATATTCGGTCTGATCCTTACCGAGCGGGAAAGGATCCTGGTAATGAAAGGGTTTGTTCGACATTGTTCTCTCACTTACTGCGTCGGTCTGATTATTCAGGGCAGATGTTCCGCTGCCCGGCTTAAAAGCGAGTCAGCTTATCCTACACAATTTTTTAACAAAAACTGAGACTAGTACGACTTTTTACATCCGCAGGTTACTTCCATGTGGTTTATTGCTTTAATACCCGGAGTTTATTCCACATTTGAATCAGGGCTTGATAATGCAAAAACTCATCAACTCAGTGCAAAACTACGCCTGGGGAAGTAAAACTGCGTTAACGGAACTCTACGGTATCGCGAACCCGGACAACCTGCCGATGGCAGAACTGTGGATGGGCGCCCACCCGAAGAGCAGCTCAAAAGTTGAAGATGCCAGCGGCCAGGTGCGCGCGCTGCGCGACGTAATTGATGCCGATAAAGCCACGCTGCTGGGCAACAGTGTGGCCAGCCGATTTGGCGAGCTGCCGTTCCTGTTTAAGGTGCTGTGTGCCGATCAACCTCTCTCCATCCAGGTTCACCCGAACAAGAAAGCCTCTGAAATTGGCTTTGCAAAAGAGAATGCGGCCGGTATCCCGTTAGATGCCGCCGAGCGTAACTATAAAGATCCGAACCACAAGCCGGAGCTGGTCTTTGCGCTGACCCCTTTCCTGGCGATGAACGCGTTTCGCGAGTTCTCCGAGATCATCTCTCTGCTGCAGCCGGTCGCAGGAGCGCATAACGCTATCGCACATTTCCTGGCAAATCCGAACGCGGAAAGCCTGAGCCAGTTGTTCGCCAGCCTGCTCAACATGCAGGGCGACGAGAAATCCCACGCCCTGGCGGTGCTGAAAGCGGCGCTGGACGGCCAGCAGGGCGAACCATGGGACACCATCCGTCTGATTTCTGCGTTTTACCCGGACGACAGCGGCCTGTTCTCCCCGCTGCTGCTGAACGTGGTGAAGCTAAATCCGGGCGAAGCCATGTTCCTGTTCGCAGAAACGCCGCATGCCTATCTGCAGGGTGTGGCGCTGGAGGTAATGGCCAACTCGGACAACGTGCTGCGCGCGGGTCTGACGCCGAAATATATCGACATCCCTGAACTGGTGGCTAACGTGAAGTTTGTGGCAAAACCTGCTGCCGAGCTGCTTACTCAGCCCGTCAAAAATGGCGCAGAGCTGGACTTCCCTATTCCGGTTGACGATTTTGCTTTCTCCCTGCACGACCTCAGCCAGACCGAAACGACCATCGCGCAGGAGAGCGCGGCGATCCTGTTCTGCGTTGAGGGTGAAGCGACACTGCATAAAGGCGAACAGCGTCTGGTGCTTAAGCCGGGTGAGTCAGCATTCGTTGCTGCTAATGAGTCCCCGGTCAGCGTGAGCGGTACCGGTCGCCTGGCGCGCGTATTTAATAAGCTTTAGACAATACTGAATTTTTTAACAACTCTTGCTAAGCTAGTGGCAGGCTTTATATCTCCGGGCGGTTTCTACCGCCTGGTTTCATTTTAGGGATAGTCGCAATGAAAAAATCGGTCGTAGCGGTAGGCGTGATTGTAGCGTTAGGCGTAGTCTGGACGGGAGCATCCTGGTTTACCGGGAAGCAGCTGGAGAGCCGTCTGGCTGAGATGGTGGCACAGGCTAACAGCCAAATTAAGCGTGGCGCACCGGAAGCGGGTGTAGAGCTGAGCTATCAGAATTATGAGCGCGGGGTATTCACCAGCCATATGCAGCTTGTGGTGAAGCCCGTTGCCGGAAATGAAAATGGCTGGCTGAAGCCGGGCCAGACGGTGGTGCTGGATGAGGTGGTAAGTCACGGTCCGTTCCCGCTGGCGCAGCTGAAGTCCTTTAACCTGATCCCATCAATGGCGTCCGTTCACACCGTGCTGGTGAATAACGACTTAACTAAGCCGCTGTTCGATCTGGCAAAAAATGAATCACCTTTCGCGGTTGATACCCGCATCAGCTATGCCGGTGACACCCGCTCGAATATCGCGCTGAAGGCGCTGAACTACGAGAAAGAGAACGAGAAAGTCACCTTCAGCGGTGGCAACTTCACCGTAGATGCTGACCGCGAAGGGAACGTGCTCTCCCTGACAGGGGAAGCGCAAAGCGGTCTGGTCAACGCCGTTAACGAATACGATCAGAAGGTACAAATTACCTTCAACAATTTGAAAGCAGACGGCAACAGCCGCATGACCGACTTCAAAGAGCGTATCGGCGATCAGAAACTCTCGATTGATAAGATTGCCATTGCGATTGAAGGTAAAGAGATGGCCGTGCTGGAAGGCATGGACGTTGATGGTAAATCGGATGTCTCCAAAGACGGTAAGAGCATCAATACTCAGCTGGATTACACCCTGAAGAGCCTGAAAGTGCAGAATCAGGACCTGGGTACCGGCAAGCTTTCGCTGAAGATCGGCAATATTGACGGTCAGGCGTGGCATGAATTCAGCCAGAAATACAGCAAAGAGAGCCAGGCGCTGCTGACCGATGCCGCGCTGCAGCAGAACCCGGAAGTGTATCAGCAGCAGGCGATGGCCGTGCTGTTCAACAACCTGCCTATTCTGCTCAAAGGTGAACCGGTGATCACCGTCGCTCCGCTGAGCTGGAAAAACAGCAAAGGCGAAACCAGCTTTAACCTGTCTCTGTTCCTGAAAGATCCGGCAACCGCAACGGGCGAACCGCAAACGCTGGCGCAGGAAGTGGATCGCAGCGTGAAGTCTCTGGACAGCAAGCTGACGATCCCAATGGATATGGCAACCGAGTTTATGACTCAGATTGCGAAGCTTGAAGGGTACGGCGATGACGATGCCGGCAAGCTGGCAAACCAGCAGGTGAAAGGCCTGGCGGCGATGGGCCAGATGTTCCGTATCACCAAGGTGGACGACAACACGATTTCCACCAGCCTGCAATATGCCAACGGCCAGGTGACGCTCAACGGTGACAAAATGCCGCTGGAGGACTTTGTCGGCATGTTTGGTATGCCTGCCCTGGGCATGCCGGAACCGGCTGAACCAGCAGCGCCAGCCGAACCTGCGGCGCCGCAGCAGTAAACGACAAAACCCCTCGCGTGAGGGGTTTTTTATTGCCGGGGGGCGGCGATGCCTTACCCGGCCTACGCTCCGCAACGTGCTCTGGGTTATTTCACCGTTACCAAACGCGCCGCCACAATCTGGTGCCCGGCCTGCACGTCTGTTTTTTCGATGCGCTGCATGATCCTGTCCGCCAGCGTGTAACCCATCTCCCGTGCGGGCGTGGTGGCCCAGACGATGGGCAGATCGTCCAGCGCATTTTCGCCAACGTCGGCAAATGCCCCTAACGCCACCTGATGGCCGAAGAAGGTTTCAACCCCCCCCTCACCGCTCTGACGCCCGGCGCGGATCAGACCAAACCAGGCCCCCATCGCAATCACATCGTTGTAGCAAATCACGGCGCTTATCGTCGGGCTGCTGCTTAACAGCGCACCGATCGCTTCTGCGGCTTTTTTCTGACTGGATTCACACTCTACCACCCACTCGCTGTGGAACGGTAAACCGTATTTAATCAGCGTCGCGCAATAACCGCCCACCCGTTCGGCGCGGGTCAACGACGAGCTTTTTCCGCCGAGCCAGGCAATCCGCTGATGTCCGCGACGAATAAGATGCTCGGTCAACATTTGGGCCGCCTGCATGTTATCTGGCCGCAGGGTATCGGCTTCATCCAGATAACTGGCGCGCGACGCAAAGACCAGCGGCACCCCTTTAGCGGCCGCGCGCTCGCATAATTCACTGCTCACGCCCGACGCTCCGGCAACAATCACACCGTCAACGCCCTGGGTGAGCAGCATGTCGAGCCGGGAAAGAAGCTGGTCCGGCTCGCGTCCACCGTGGAGCAGAAACACCATTCGTCCCTGCGCCTCCAGCGCTTCGGTTAACCCGGCGGTCAGTTCGGCGTAAAAGGGTGAAGTCAGGTCACGCACGATCAGGCCAATCACGCCGCTTTGTCCCCCGCGCAGGGCCGACGCCTGACGGTTACGCACAAAACCCAGTTGTTCAACGGCGTCGTTAACCCGCTGACCGGTCGCGGGAGAGATGCGCCCTTTTCCACTCAGGACCAGTGAAACGGTGCTGACGGAAACCCCCGCCGCCAGCGCGACATCGTTGATGGTGATCTTTTTCGCTACAGCCATGTGTTGGCGTGACTCCCTGATAATGAGATCGGTAAAACGTTTTATCAATACGTTATCTTTATACTACCAGTGAAAGGCTGAGAATGTGATTCAGCGCGCACTAAACTTTGATAAAACGTTTTATCTTCTCGCAGCATTGAAGCAGACAAACTGATTTTAACAATAAAGGAGTCGTTTTATGACGGCGAAAACAGCACAAAAAATATCGCTGTGGGAATTTTTCCAGCAACTGGGTAAAACCTTTATGCTGCCCGTGGCGCTTCTCTCGTTCTGCGGGATCATGCTCGGGATCGGCAGCTCGCTCAGCAGTAAGGACGTCATTACGCTGATCCCGTTCCTCGGTACCCCTGTGCTGCAGGCGATCTTTATCTGGAGACTATTAAGTCTTTTAACGAAGTGGCTTGATGTTGGATTGATGTGCGGTAACTTCTGCTATGTTGCCGCGATACGATTTGTCATGTGCAATGAACTAACGTCGTTTCGCGGTAACTTTATGCCCCACCCATGCCCCATCACACCACCCTGTCATCCTGCATCACGCTGTTGATGAAGAATGTCACCCGCCCCATCACCTCAACCTCTTCCGCAGCCTCCCCCTCTATCGCTTCACCATCATCACAAATCAGCGCCCTGCCCATGACTCTCGCAAACTGAGTCCGTCCGCCGCTGAGGATTAGCAGAACCTGATTCTGTACCAGTCTGGTGCACGGCTCGATAACCGCAAAGCCAATATCTGTCTCAAGCACTCTGCTATCCGCTCCAATGTTACACAGCACAGCAGGAGATAATTGTTGCTCAACGTAATCTGATGCTGGTGAAGGAAAGCCCATTATTGCACCCTCCCCATGTTACGCAGGATCCAGTATCGGTTATCACTACCGTCTGTCGTCTTGTCAGCGAAATCTGGCTGGCATCTCTCAATCCATGCGTTCGCGTCTGCCTGGCTGAAATGCCAGTTCTTTTTACGCAAATTATTGATGAATTTGTTTGTTTTGAGACAAAGGTAACCCTTTGGGTTTTGTTCTATAGAGGCTAAAAAAGCTGCGTGAATATCATATTGACGAGTCATAGCAGCACCCTCACTTGCTCATTGACTGTATGCATATACAGTAGTATTTTTATATCCACAGATCAAGTCAGCAAGGAGGGTAAGGGATGTTCGTTGAGCTGGTTTATGACAAGCGTAATGTTGAGGGGCTCGAAGGGGCCAGAGAGATCATCCTGGCTGAACTAACGAAGCGGGTGCACCAGATTTTCCCTGATGCTGAAGTGAAGGTTAAGCCGATGCAGGCGAATGCTTTAAATAGCGATGCCAGCAAAAGTGATCGGGAAAAGCTGAACCGCATGCTGGAGGAAATGTTTGATGAATCCGACATGTGGTTGATGCATGATTAACCAAACACACTTGAAAAAAACTTGTTCAGCCCCTATATCTGGGGTTGAAAAATGAAAAACACCACAAGTTAGTATTATTTAACATATAGAATGGCATTGGCAGCTATTTCTACTATCCAAACTCTGTATTTAGCAAAAAATGCCATCCATTTCTAAGTGACTCACTCCTTTAAACTTATTATGATGTACTAAAATTTACCCATACGGTAAAATTGTTGCAGCATCTGAAAAACCACATAACCAAGGGGGCATGTTATGGCGTATCCAACGTTAGCTGTGGCTAATGCCTTCATTGAAAAAGCGTTAGCCAACGAATTATCTGATCTGACGCCTATGAAACTTCAAAAGTTGATGTTTTATGCTCAGTCATGGTATCTGAAGATTTACGATGAGCCCTTGATTGATGATTTTTTCTCTAAATGGCAGTACGGCCCTGTGATACCATCGCTGTACCATGAAGTTAAAAGTTATGGTTCCTCGCAAATCAATAGCATGATAAGCAATCTGATGCATACCCCTCAAGGTGTCATGATTGTTACTCCTAGCGTACCTAAGCAAGATACCAAAACACGCCAATTGATTGATAAAATTGTTAGTGTTTACGGTCCGCTTCGTGGAACTCAGTTATCTTACCTGACTCATCAACCAGGCACGGCTTGGTCGAGGACGGAGGGTTACAGTTCTGTTATTAGTAATAACCTCCTCAAAGAGTGTATTGAGTAGTTCACTTCATGGCTCAGCGCTCTTCACTCGAAGATATTAGTTTACCGGGATCAGCGGATGCGATCCCGGATTCGGTATCTGTCACTGATGAACAGGCCTCCCCTGAAAAGCACCCTGCATTAGTCATTCAGGAAGTCGAGGATCGCATTGCAGATCGTGCACTCCGCGAGAAATTTGGGGACAAGGCATACAAAGTTGTAAGAAAAACTTTATATGGATGGTGCTGGCTTCTAGCGATTTATGCTGCATTAAAATTCCGCTTTCAAGTGGAAATATTTTCAGACAACGTACTTATAGCCATAACTTCTGCAGTGACATTAAACGTTTTCGCAGCATTCCTTGGCGTGATACGTGGTCTCTTCCCAGCAACAAAACCCACCAAGGACTAGGGCTGTATTTAAATATGCGGTCTGGTTTGTTGAGTAAACACCATGTAAACTCACCGCAGGCTGGTAAACATTCAATACTCGCACTATAGAACGATTGCCAGCTGACCGTCGCCTGTTCTTGCATACGACAGGCGGCGGATTCTTTACGAAGCTGGCTCCTGCAATGCCACATCAATTACTTCTTTCTGACGCCGATTCCAGATGCTGTCTTCTGGCATCTCCAGGCGAAGATCAATCCATCGACCTTCAGGAATGTCCATCGGATCACCGGCAATAATCATCGCAGTTTCCACATCAAAACGGCGACGAAAGACTGAAACAGTCAGCACACCATCATCTTCGGTCGTGATATCAACGAAACACAGAAAGTTGCCGTTGATATCTTGGGGAATCTCCACTGTCCATCCTTCAGAATTCAGTCCACAGCTTCCGGTGACTCGATACACGCCAGCCGCCTCTCTCGACGCAGCAACTCCTTCAGCTTCATCGTTACACTCAATCTCACCACTTCCGTACAGCTTAACTACAGGAGAAGCCCGTTTGATAAAGCCGTTTGTATCGACGGTCGTGTTTGCTTCACCCCACCATTTTTGCCATGTCACTGCCGAAGGATTCGCAGGATCAAAAGTTCCAGTCCAAATATTGTTTTGGTTAAAAGCAAAGCCAAGCCCTGCATTTGAATATACTGGAACCGACATCAAGCCAATAATTGCATTTCCACTACCGGATGGAACCCCGACAGTAGGACTACTGGTACCATCCCCACGCATTCGATAAATTCCGGCACGATAACCATCAGCAAGGCTTACCAACTGAGTGGCTAAAGAAGCATCTGCACCGATGCCAAATCCACCGACCTGAATAACATTGCCATTTGAGGTACCAGCGGCCTTCGTTGCTGATGTTCCTAAACCGAGGTTTGTGCGAGCGTCAGCAGCATTATTTGCACCTGTACCGCCCTGGCTGATACTGAGCGCGGTAGTCAGGCCGCTTAGGCTGGTTATATCGCTGTTAGCCCCTTTCTTCGCCAGCGATTTCTGCCCCGGTACGGTGACGGGCACACCGTTAA